>NZ_JASCAJ010000005.1:0-26205 GCF_029967895.1 Acinetobacter sp. V89_7 | reverse complement strand
TGCGGGATGGAGCAGTCTGGTAGCTCGTCGGGCTCATAACCCGAAGGTCGTTGGTTCAAATCCAGCTCCCGCTACCAAGTTTCTAAGAGGGCTCACAGATAGGTGGGCCTTTTTGCACAGTGGATTTTAGGTTGCTGTGCAAAAATATAGGGGCGATTAACGCCCTTTTTTATTGGCTATCGTGTAGTGTCGACATCAATTGGTCAAATAGTCATGCTTCACTATAGTAAGTCTGAATCGGTCAAAGGACCGATTGAATCGCACAAAAATGACGAGAGTAAATGAAGTTATCAAACAAAACCCAAGCACTCCAAGATCTAATCGCTCCTGCAGTGCAAGCCTGTGACGTCAATCTTTGGGGAATTGAATTTATTCCACAAGGCAAGCGTTCATTATTGCGTATTTTTATTGATAAGCCCGTAGATGAGACTGCTGAACCTGTTGTAAATGAAGACGGGGAAACTGAGCTCGGACGTGGTATTGGCGTTCAGGACTGTGTTCGTGTGACCCAGCAAGTGGGTGCCATCTTGGACGTTCATGATCCGATTTCAGGTGAGTATGCACTTGAAGTTTCATCACCAGGTTGGGATCGACCGTTTTTCCAGCTTGAACAAATGTCTGCATATATCGGACAACAAGTCGCTCTGAGATTAATTAGCGCTGTCGAAAATCGTCGTAAGTTCCAAGCAAAACTGTTGCTCGTAGACCTTGAAAATGAAATGATTCAAGTAGAAGTGGACGGTAAGCATGTGCTTGAGATTGATAGTCATAATATCGACAAAGCAAACTTGATCTATCAGGACTAAATTCATTTAAATTAATAAGAATCTGTAGGTGACTTATGAGCCGTGAAATTCTTACCGTTGTAGAAACGGTTAGTAATGAAAAAGGTGTTAGTCGTGAAGCGATCTTCGAAGCGCTAGAACAAGCTCTTGTTGCGGCAACGAAGAAAAAATTCTACGAAGGCACAAATGCAGAAGAAGCGCAGTTGCGTGTTGAAATTGATCGTAAAACAGGTGACTACCGCACGTTCCGTCAATGGACGCTTGTGGCCGATGAAGATCATGAAATGCCAGCATGTCAAGACGCGATTTCTGATGTTGATTCATCAAAATGGTCAATTGGCGATGTGCGTGAACTTGAAGTAGAGTCGATCGAATTTGGTCGTATTGCTGCTCAAATTGCCAAGCAAGTGATTGTACAAAAAATCCGTGAAGCAGAACGCGCACTGATTGCAGATGCTTACGAGTCAAAAGTGGGTGAGCTCATTTATGGCGAAGTGAAAAAGCAAACCAAAGACGGTTTCATTATCGATCTAGGGGACAATGCAGAAGCGTATTTGGCACGTGAAGAAATGATTGCCAAAGAAATTTTGCGTCCTAAGCAACGCGTTAACGCAATTTTGTACAGCGTAAACCGTGAAGGTCGTGGTGCGCAGTTGCTCTTGTCACGTGCACGTCCTGAAATGCTGATGGCATTGATGAAAAAAGAAATTCCAGAAATTTCTGAAGAAATTATTGAGATTAAAGCAGCGGCACGTCAGCCGGGTGTTCGCGCAAAAATTGCCGTGAAAACCAACGACCATCGTATCGATCCTGTTGGTGCATGTATTGGTATGCGTGGTACGCGTATCCAAGCGGTTCAGCAAGAACTCAACGGCGAGCGTATTGATGTCGTGGTGTGGTCAGACGATCCAGCACAATACATCGCAAGCGCGCTTGAGCCAGCTGATGTATCGGGCATCGTACTCGATGAGGATACACGTAGTGCCGATATTATTTTTGCAACCAATGATCAGTTGGCGCGTGCAATTGGTTCACAAGGCCAGAATGTACGTCTTGCATCTGAATTAACTGGTTACAAACTCGACATGATGCTTGAAGAAGAGTATCGTGCTCGTCAACAAAATGAAGCACAGCAGTATTTGGACATGTTTGTCACACGTCTGGATATTGAAGAAGATCTCGCAATGGCGCTGGTTGAAATGGGCTTTACTTCTCTTGAAGAAATTGCTTACGTACCACCAGAAACCTTTGATGAAATTGAGCTTGATCAAGAGTTGGTTGAGTTACTTCAAAGCCGTGCAAAAGAAGCCGCATTAACAGATGCATTAAAACAGCAAGAAAATGTTCAAGAACCAAGTCAAGAACTTCTCGAAATGGAAGGCATGACTCGTGAGCTTGCATACGCTCTTGCAGCACGTGGTGTCGTGACAGTTGATGATCTTGCCGATCAAGCAACCGATGATATTTCTGATATCGAAGGTCTTGGTCAAGAAAAAGCAGGTCAACTGATTATGAAAGCACGCGAATCTTGGTTTAATTAAGGGGGTGGTACATGACGGACAAATCCATTAAAGAGTTAGCACTCAGTGTTGATCGTCCTGTTGAAAAGCTCCTTGAACAGGTTCGTGAAGCAGGTCTGCCACAACGTACAGCAAATGACATTATTACCACTGAACAGCAAAATACCTTGGTGAATTACTTGAAAAAGGTTCACGGGCAGGAAAGTGGTGCAGGAAAAATCACGTTGAAACGTAAAACTACCAGTACGGCAAAAGTGGCGAGCACATCAGGCAAAGCCAAAACCATTAACGTAGAAGTTCGCAAGAAGCATACGTTTACCAAGCCAAATCCTGAACAAATCGCGGCTGAAGCCAAAGCGCGTCAGGAAAGCGAAGAAAAAGCACGTACACAAGATCGTACGCGTCAAGTGGCGGAACAACCAAAGCGTGACGAAGTTGTAGAAAATAAAGCGCAAGCAACGTTAAACGCGATGCGTGCTGCTCAGCAAAAAGAAACCGCAAAAACCACAACAGCAACAGCTGAGGTGGTGGTAAAACGTAAATCGACCAATAAACCAATCAAGCCTGTCAATGTAAAACAGGTGGAAACGGCCGAACAACGTAAAGCGCGTGAAGCAGAAGCGGCTAAACTTAAAGCGACAGAAGAAACAGCGCGTCGTAAAGCAGCGGAAGAAGCGCAACAGCGTACACTTGAACAAATGCGCAAAATGGCGTCTAAGTATTCAAGTGACGAAGCGACTACGACAATTCGTGTGATTGATGATTCTCCACTTGCTTCAGGTCTAGTTGGCCAAGCTTATGAAGATTCATTTAAGCAAGAAGACCGTGAAATTAAACGCGGTAGCGCAACCACCAATCCGCGTGCGGGTAAAAAAGGTGGCCGCCGTGGTCAAGAAGAGCAAAGCTTTGTTAACCACAATAAACGTGGTTTGAAATCAAGCCAGGCAAATAAGCATGGATTTGAAAAGCCAGTTAAAAAGCAAGTTTATGATGTAGAAATCGGTTCAAGCATTGTTGTTGCCGATCTTGCACAAAAAATGGCAGTCAAAGTACGTGAAGTCATCAAATCACTGATGAAAATGGGTGAGTTGGTTAATCAAGATCAAGCGATTGATCAAGATATCGCTGCACTTGTTGTTGAAGAAATGGGCCATAACCCTGTTTTAGTTTCTGATACACAAGCAGAAGATAACTTGCTTGAAGCGGCTGAAGAAGCACGTGGTGAGCAAACGACTCGTCCGCCAGTTGTGACGATCATGGGTCACGTAGACCATGGTAAAACCTCGTTGCTTGACCGTATTCGTCGCTCGAAAGTGGCAGCGGGTGAAGCGGGTGGTATTACCCAGCACATTGGTGCTTATCACGTTGAAACGCCAAAAGGGATTATTACTTTCCTAGATACTCCGGGACATGCTGCATTTACTTCAATGCGTGCACGTGGTGCGAAAGCAACGGATATCGTGGTATTGGTAGTTGCAGCAGATGACGGTGTAATGCCACAAACTGCAGAAGCAATTGACCATGCGCGTGCAGCAGGTACGCCAATCATTGTTGCAATCAACAAGATGGATAAAGAATCTGCTGATGTAGACCGTGTGTTAAATGAATTAACAACGAAACAAATCGTTCCAGAAGAATGGGGTGGTGATGTTCCGATTGCTAAAGTTTCTGCACACAGTGGACAAGGGATCGATGAACTTCTTGATTTGATTTTGATTCAATCAGAATTGATGGAATTGAAAGCATCTTCTGAAGGTGCTGCGCAGGGTGTTGTGATTGAAGCACGTGTCGACAAAGGCCGTGGTGCAGTGACCTCGATTCTGGTGCAAAACGGTACATTGAACATTGGTGACCTTGTACTTGCAGGTTCATCTTATGGTCGTGTTCGTGCGATGTCTGATGAAAATGGTCAGCCAATCAAATCTGCAGGTCCGTCTATTCCAGTGGAAATTCTGGGCTTACCAGATGCTCCAATGGCGGGTGATGAAGTGCTTGTGGTCAATGACGAGAAGAAAGCTCGTGAAGTGGCTGATGCGCGTGCAGACCGTGAACGTCAAAAACGTATTGAGCGTCAAAGTGCAATGCGTCTTGAAAACATCATGTCATCAATGGGCAAAAAAGACGTTCCAACCGTCAATGTGGTCTTGAAAGCAGACGTACGTGGTACGCTTGAAGCCTTGACTGCAGCCTTGAATGAATTGTCGATGGACGAAGTTCGCGTTCGTGTGATCAGTTCTGGTGTTGGTGCAATCACAGAATCTGACGTAACGCTTGCAGAATCTTCTGAAGCAGTATTACTTGGCTTTAACGTTCGTGCCGATACAACTGCACGTCAAAAGAGCGATCAAGACGGCATCGACATTCGTTACTACAGCATCATCTATGAATTGATTGATGATGTGAAGAATGCCATGAGCGGTAAGCTTGCACCTGAACACCGTGAAACCATCTTGGGTGTTGCTGAAGTGCGTGAAGTATTCCACTCAAGCAAGTTTGGTGCAGCAGCGGGCTGTATGGTACTTGAAGGTATGTTACATCGTAATAAGCCGATTCGCGTATTACGTGATGACGTGGTGGTCTTCCAAGGCGAGCTTGAATCTCTTCGTCGTTATAAAGATGTGGTAGATGAAGTTCGTGCCGGTATGGAATGTGGCCTTGCGGTGAAAGGTTATAAAGACATCAAGGTCAAAGACAAGATCGAAGTCTATGATGTTCAATTAATTAAACGGAGTCTTTAATGGCGGGTAGCCAACGCTTAAAGCGAATGGCGGATTCAGTGCAACGTGAGTTGTCTGAACTGATCCGTCAGGAGCTGAAAGATCCTCGCTTAGGTGGTCTAGTGACTATCTCGGCGGTGAAAGTCAGTGCAGACATGGGTTATGCGGAAGTTTATGTCACAGTAATGGGGCGTGAGCTCGGTGATGAGCAAAGTGAGGCAGCAAATAAAGAAACGCTAGACGTTTTAAATAAAGCATCTGGTTTCTTGCGCCATGAACTAAGCCGTCGCATCAAGACACGTATTACGCCTAGATTGCGTTTTCATTATGACAAAACCAATGCCTATGGTAATTACATGTTTGGTTTGATTGAAAAGGCAGTACAAGATCTGCCAGAACAGTCGCCTGAAGATAAATCTTAAATAAAAAAAAGCCACCTTCGGGTGGCTTTTTTTTGCTGCACTTTTAATCCTTGGGAGGATCCATAGGCGGTTTAGTCGATGAAAAGCGTTGACCGAATTTATAGCGATCCCACGGTAAAGGACGATTAATACTTTCAGGCACTTCACCACTTAAAGAGCGTAAACGCAAATGTAATGCCGCCTGTGCCATCAAGTTGGCTGAAACGGGTGCTGTGATAAATGCCAGTAAGGTAATGATCAGCTCTGCAAAGCCGAAGCGACCATGAAATGCAGAATAAATAATTGAGGCAATCAAAAAACCGCCCAAACCTAAAGTACTGGCTTTGGTAGGTGCATGCAGGCGCATAAATAGATCGGGCAGGCGAATCATGCCAATTCCACCAATCAGAATAAAAAAGGCGCCAATCAATAAAAAGATCGAAACCAGAATTTCCATGATCAATTGCATGAGTTGCTCCTAGTCAATGACATGCCCAGTGGTAAAATAACGTGCCAATGCGACAGTCGAAACAAAGCCCAGCATGGCAATCAGCAAGGCGCCTTCAAACAGATTGGTGGTGGCCCAGTAAATTCCCAGCACAATCACCAAGCAGGTTGCATTTAAAAACAAGGTGTCGAGTGCCAGTAGTCGATCAATAACCGAAGGCCCCATGACCAAACGAATCAGGCAAAGAAACATCGAAATCGTAATGGCAACCAAACAGATGCCTAAAGCATAAGGAAGTATGGTCATGCGCGATCTCCTTGATTTAGATCGACCTCAAAAATGGCAAGTAGCGGTTTTTCGTAGCGATCTTTAATATCTTGAATATCCAGCTCAGTATCGTCTGTGCTGAGTGAATGCACCAGAATATCACCACGTTCCTGATCAATACCCGCAGATACGGTGCCAGGTGTGGTGGTAATAATCATCGCCAGCAAACTGTTCACCTGTTCATGCTGGGTTTCTAGCGGTACACGATACCATTTGGGACACAAACGATCGGTTGGCCCTAGCACCAATTTGGCCACGCGAATGTTGGAGATTACGATATCCCAAAGCACCACAAAAACCAGCTTGATGGCCAGCGTCCAGTGAATGTGCGGCGTACGTTTAATAAACGGACGCATCATTCGTGGAATAAAAATACCCAGTAAAGCTGCCAAGAGCAGATGTCCAAACTCCACGCTATGCGACAGCATGAGCCAGCTCAATACGACAATCACTGAAACAAATGGATGAGGAAACCAACGTTCAAGTAAAGAATCTTTTTTCATCTCTATTGCTCCATTGGTTTGAGTTGGGCATCACTTGGTGCAACTTGCTCGTTTTTAAGCTGCTGTTCAATCTGGCGCAGTTTATAAGACGAGATATGTTCACCGTTTAAACTATTTGGCGACACAACATACGGAATATAGTGGGCATTGGCATCCGGCGCTTCTCCGCCATATTTGGTTTCCGGCAAATAGGTTGGATCAAAAGCTTGAATGCTAATCACTTGGCCTTCACGGTCTTTTTTCAATACCTGATCGACATACAATGAGCGATCACGTATTTGTTCGGCGGTCGCTTGCGTGTATTGCTGAATGGGCGATGCGAAAACGACGTAAGCCGTTAAAATACTTAAAAACACATAAATCGTGATGTTATTGCGTGCCGGAGCACGGTCAGGTAAAGCCTGATAAAGTACATATTCTGGTTGTGTTGGATCTTGTTCAGGACGGCTTGAGCGCCAAAACAGCACAAAGCCCACACGAGTCAGTGCAATAATACTGAGCAAACTCACGATCAAAATAATGGCAATAATCCAGCCCTGATACGCCGACTGTGCTGTGGCCTGTAAAATAAAGACTTTACCAAGGAACCCACTAAACGGGGGCAAGCCTGCAAGCATGAGTGCAATCAGTAGATAAACAATGGAGAGTAGCTTGTCTTGTTTCATTTGCGGCGCAATTTTAAGGTGATCCTTAAATTCACCACGTTGCGCAGTAATCCAGCCTGAAAACAGATAAAATGCTGCTGCAATCAGGGTACTATGCACCAGATAATACAGTGCTGCAGCCCATGCTTGCGTGTTGGCCATGGCAATGGCAATTAGTAATGTACCGACCGACGATAAGATCATAAACCCGATAAAGCGACGTAAACGATCTGCTCCAATAGCGCCAATCACACCATAAATGGAGGTGATCAGGCCAATTGGTAGTAGCCATTGCTGTAACATCGCTTGTGAGAAGGTGTCATCAAATACCGTACCATTAACACGTAAAATGGCATAAATCCCCACTTTGGTCATAATGGTGAAAATTGCAGCGACGGGCGTTGTAGCCACAGCATAGGTTTTCGGTAGCCAAAATCCAACAGGAAGCATGGCTGCTTTAATTCCAAAAACCACAAATAACAATAAGCCACCCGCTGCTGCAAGTTTGTGTGCATCAGGCTCAAGAATTGGCATTAAGCGCGCCACATCCGCCATATTGAGACTGCCAACACTGCCATAAATCATCCCGAGGCCAATCAAAAATAGTGCAGAAGCCAGCAAGTTGATGGTGACGTAATGTATTCCCAATTGAAACCGCGCTTTGCCTTGTGTATGTAACAGCAGTACATACGATGCCAACAGCAAAACTTCAAAAAAGACAAACAGGTTGAATAAGTCGCCCGTTAAAAATGCCCCGGACACGCCCATGAGTAAAAAATGAAACATGGTATGGAAATAACGACCACGCGCATCCCACTCTTTGCTGGCAAACCACAGTACAGGTGCAGCAAGGGCATAAGTAAGCAACAGCATGAATGCAGACAAGCGATCCAGAATCAACACAATGCCAAACGGTGCCGACCATTCTCCGAGTTGATAAACCGTAATCTGGCCGGTATTGGCGATCATGAAATAACTAATCGCGGTTGCCAGACTCAACAAGATTGAAACTAAACTGATGCCGCGACGCCATGGTTGGCGCGGATCGTGATCTAAAGCGCCCGATCCGGGATTCCCCAACAAAATGAGTGCAAATGCAGTAAAAGCCGGAATTAAAATACTCATGATTGGTGCATGAGCATGCCAGAAGGTCATAAAATCAAACATTATGGCTTGTCCTCACGCGGGTCATAGTTCAGTGATGGATCTTCTTTTGAATCGACATGATCGGTTCCAGACTCATAACGACTGCGGATGGCCAATTGCACCACAAAGGCTGTGGTCGCAAATCCAATCACAATCGCAGTCAACACCAAAGCCTGAGGTAAGGGGTCTGTTACATTGGCTGTTTCGGTGAGTACGGCAGGAGAGTTTGTCTGCAAGCGTCCCATGGCAAACAAAAATAAATTCACAGCATAACCAATCATGGCCAGTCCCAACACGACGGGAAAGGTACGCGCACGTAGAATCAAATAAATACCAGTTGCAACCAATAATCCGATTGCAGAGGCCAGTAAAAACTCAAGACTTATCATGGTCAATCTCCTTCACGTAGAACAGGACCAGACATGGTGGAATGTCGAGAATCCCCCAAGACTGAAATCAGCAGCATGGTGGCGCCCACAACCGTGGCATAAACGCCCACGTCAAAAGCTGCGGCACTGGCCAGATGCATTTCTCCCAAAAGTGGCGGATGTACATAAATATGCGCACTGGTCAAAAATGGACGTAACCAGTACCATGCGGCTAAACCCGTAAGCCCTGCAATCATGAGTCCTGAACCAATCCAGATTTCATATAAGCGACCAGACTTAGCTTGCAATAGACGCTCAGCGCGATCCTGACCCTGTGCAACATACTGAATGATCAATGCCATGGAGGTAATCAAGCCAGCAATGAATCCGCCTCCAGGATAGTTATGCCCACGTAAAAAGATATACAGGCTCACCACCAATGCCACAGGAAGTACCCATGAGGCTGTGGTTCTGAGCATGAGAGGAGAGGGATTAAAACGATAGGTCAGACCTGGTGTCACGCTGGTGCCGTGGATTCGCATGCCATCCATGAGGCACAGTGCACCCAAGGCAGCAATTCCGAGTACCGTGATTTCACCGAAGGTATCGAAGCCACGGAAATCGACCAGAATAACGTTGACCACGTTTGAACCGCCGCCAAGTGGAAGCGATTGTTGTAAGAAGAACCATGAAATTGAATTGTGATCACGCGTTAGAATCAGCCATGCAATCCAGCCCACCCCAGCGCCACCCAAAATCGCGATACTGGCATCGCGCCAGCGACGCGTACGTTTGGATTCATACGGTGTAAGTTGTGGCAGCAATGACAAACTCATCAGCAATAACACTGTGGTCACCACATCGACGGTAATTTGGGTCAAGGCAAGGTCAGGTGCAGAAAGGCCGACAAACACCATGGTCACCACCAAACCAATCGCACCGCTGATCAAGACAGCTTTGATTCGTTCATGATGGAACCAGATCATCATCCAGCAGGCACAGAAAAGTACCAGCCATAACACCACAGCAGCCCACGGTGCCAGTAACAGCTCACGTGTTCCTGTGGTCAAGCCCTGATTCACCAGAGGTGTGGCGACAATGGCAATGCTAAAAAGTAAAATCCAAAACAGATAAAGCTGTAATGATCCGGTTTCTGTGCTGAGCTTGATTTTACGACTGCCCAACAATAAATAATGAAGGAAACGATCAAACAGCTCACGCCCTTGCAAGCGCCCCAAATAAGGGTCTAAATCGATATCGCGTAAGCGCTGACCTTTTGCAAGTGCAAAATAAAACAATGCCCCACCTACCAGTGCGATGACACTCATCAGCAGTGGCAGATTAAAACCATGCCAAATTGCCAGATGACTTCCTGCAAAATCTGGTGTCATCAGGCTTGCACGGGTGGTTTGATTAACAATGTTTTCGACCAAGAGCGCCGGTAAAATACCGACTAAAATACACAAAGTTGCCAGCAAGATTGCAGGTAAACGCATGCCGATTGGTGGTTCATGTGCATTTTTATTGGGAACTTTACTGCCGATTGGACCATCAAAAAATACGCCGTGTACCAGTCGAATCGAGTAACTCACGGCAAAAATACCCGCCAGTGTTGCCACGATAATCGAGAAGATCAGCGCACCACCCGAAAGATTGGCCACCAACTCGGTAAAGAACATTTCTTTAGAGATAAAGCCATTGGTGAGTGGGACGCCAGCCATCGAAGCGGCAGTGATCATGGTCAGGGTGCCGGTAAAAGGCAGCATTTGCCAAATTCCGCTGAGTTTGCGTAAATCACGTGTTTGGGTTTCGTGGTCGATAATTCCCGCGATCATAAACAGCGCTGCTTTAAAGGTGGCATGGTTAATGATGTGAAAAATCGCCGCAGCCACCGCAAGCGGTGATCCGATACCGAGCAAACACACAATAAGCCCTAAGTGGCTGATGGTGGAATATGCCAAAAGACCTTTTAGATCTTCTTTAAAAATCGCAAAGAAAGCAGCCATACATAAGGTAAATAGGCCGACAAACGTCACGATATTATGATACAGCGCTGCACCCACAAAAATTGGAGCCAAACGTGCCAGCAGGAAAATTCCTGCCTTCACCATGGTTGCAGAATGCAAATAGGCCGAGACAGGTGTAGGGGCTGCCATGGCATTGGGTAACCAGAAGTGAAACGGGAACTGCGCGCTTTTGGTAAATGCACCCAGTAGAATCAGCAGCAAAGCCGGTACAAACAGGCTATGTGATTGAATCAGCTCTTTCATTCCGAGCAGTTGATCAATCTGATAAGTTCCTGCGATTTGACCCAGCAAAATAAATCCACCCAGCATCGCAAGACCGCCCATACCTGTAATGGTAAGTGCCATACGTGAGCCACGCTGTGCCGCTTCGTAATTCCCCCAATACCCCACCAGTAAAAAAGATGAAATACTGGTCAATTCCCAAAAAATCAGGAGCAGAATGAGGTTATTGGAAAGTGAAATTCCCAGCATGGCTGCCATAAAAATCATCAGCAACATATACAGCTTGGAGAGGGAATTTTTGGCGCTCAGGTAATAATATGCATAGATGTAAATCAGTGTACCGATGCCGGTAATGAGGAGGCTAAACAGCAAGCCCAACGCATCGAGACGAAAACTGAGATTGATTCCAAGTTGAGGTAGCCATGCCCAGCTTTGCTGAACAACGGCACCACTAAATACCGCCTGAGCTTGGGTCAAGAGCAAACTGAAACTGGCGAGACTGACCCCAATGGCACCGAGTGCGGTGATCCCTCGAGAAAATCGCTGCAGAAATAAGACAAGTGTTGTGCCTAATATTAACGGTAATAAGATAATGATCGGTAACACGCTGGTATCCATGTCATGAGTTAGGCCGCAGCCTAAACGTGAATCTTATCTTTTAAGCGGTCTAGGATGACAAAGAGCCTTCCAAATATTGATCACTTAAAAACCAAAATAGAACAAAGCAAGGAAAAAACAAGCTGTATTGCGCAACTTGAAAAAACAAAATAAAACTATCCAAAGCAGTATACAGGATAGAAAATAAACACACCTCAACGCTTACATGAAAATAACATTATCAAAGACTTAAATGAAGACTTCAGGCTAAGATAGTGATTTTCATTGATAGGTAATTTCAATTGTAACACAAAATCTGATTTAATTTGTTAATTATTCAGCCTATTTATCGTGCGGAATCAACATGCGGTTCATCTGAGGGTAAATCTGGCTTGAGCAGCTGAATCAGTTGCTGTTTTTGTTCTGGCGAAAGTGACTGAATTTGCGCCACTAAACCATCTAATTGCTCGGTGCCAGCCAGTAAGCAAGGCGACTCATCGGGAGCCGATTCAGTCGCTTGATTAAACAGTCGATTATAGATTTGATCATAAAGATGTACTGGGGCACTGGGTTCAATAGTGTGAATTTGAAAATGGATCAGTTTCAACGATTGATAATCGCTGGCATGCTCAAGTAATTCGTCCCGATTGCCTGTCGCGATAATTTGAATGGCCGGAAAGGCACGACTCAGACGCTTTAATATTTCATGCGAAAGCTGATGGTCCAGCTGTGCATCGATATGGTCGATCATCAAAATCCCTTCGCCTTCAAGGCAAGGGTACAGACTAAATGGATTCAGCAAGCATAGGCGTCTGACCACATCTCCCACCAGTGCGATCCAGACTTTGAGTGAGTTAGACAATTGTTGATAAGGGAGGAGCTGCCCTTGGTAATGCACCATAAGTTGCAATTTAGGATGATACTCAAGGTAAAGATCGGTCAATTCAGGAAAAACCATTTGCAAACTATTTTTCAGTGCTTGTAAATGTGGCGTTTTTAATTGAGCCTGCGCATGAAACATTACTTCTTCAAGTTGTGTTGCATTGCTGTCTTCATCATGTTGGGTGACGCGTTGTAGAAGCTGAGCAGCCTGAGCATTTTCAACATCACTGACTTCACGCAACCATTCAAAAAAGCGTGCAAATGTGGTGTAGGGTGGCGTCACAGTTTCATAGGCAGAAATGGGTTGAAACACCGCCGGAATATTTTTGCTGAGTAAATTTACTTCGTGAATAAAACGATCGGCAGGGTAGTAAGCGATCAGAGGCAGCCCTTGTAACGGATCTTGATGTATGGCGTGCTGATAAAGACTAACCAGTTGTTCAAGTTGTTGCGTATCAACTTGACTGATGCCTGTCCCACTGGCCGATAAGGTTTTAAATAGTCGCCATGTGCATCCGTGAGCGTCGTATTGTTGTACATCGCTGCTTTCTGTAATCACGCCTATTTCAGCAGGAAATTGGACATCTAATTGGATTTTTGCCTGCGTTTTTTGAAAGCTGATATCTTGATCTTGCATGACAATGCCGGCAGCACGCGCGTCTTTAAAGCGTGCAGGAAACCAGCTGAGCGCCTGAAAAAGATGCTTGAGCAGCGTGGTTTTACCTGATGAATGCTCACCCAGAATCAATGTGACGGGCTTTTGAGCGTAATCGAACTGTACGTCAAGGTTTTGAAATGGACCAATATGTTTTAGACGGATCGATTTTAGCTTCATCAGTGGCTCACTCTCTATACGACAGATGTACTCAAGCGCTGTGACGAGCGTAACTTGAGCTGTTGCACAAGATCATAAATATGATGGATGTTCAAACTTACTTTAGCACGTGTACAAGCCACATAGAGCAGACGAAGTTCTTCATCTGTAATTTTATGCTCTAAATTGTTAATTTTAAATTGGTAGTCGTCTTCAATATGCACGCGGTTCCACTCAAGACCTTTGGCTTTATGTGCCGTTGAGATCACATAGTCTGCTTGCTCAATCGGCGTAATCTTGGACAATGCCTTTTTAAGAGGGGCTGTACCGTGGTCATCGACCAGTTTCACCAAAGGCTTAATGTCACTGCCATCATTGGTTTCACAATATTCATGTACATCATGCCATGAATTGAACCATGCCAGCTCTGGAACGTCGGTCACACGTTTGCCCTGTTTGAGCTGGCTGGCCGCATCGACAAAGCGATTGAGTTTATTGTGATCGGCTTGCAGGCTGACTTTATCGCCATGAACCAGACCAGAGAGGAGTAACTCCATGGCACGGGCATTGGTTCTGCACAAAATCGCATCACGCTGTTTGGTATGCGGTTTGTTGACGACTTTTGAATTCAGTTCGGGATTGCCCAGTAGCGGGATGGTTTCATTCAGTCCATACAGCAGATGATTGGCAATATCGGCAATACTTTCGCCAAAGCGAAACGAGGTGGTCAGGCGTGACTCAGGCAAGGGCAGTTGTTGCATGGCATTGACTGCACCGCGCCAAGCATAAATTTGCTGATGCGCATCCCCTACATAAATCACTTGGGTACTACGTTGTTTGAGCAAGATGCCGAGCATGAGTGGATCGGCATCTTGTGCTTCATCAAATAGCACATAATCGGCTGGAATGACGGGATTTGATAACGCCCAGAGCTTGAGGTAGATATCGTGCCCGATACCCGCCTGATGCTGTGGATCAATCGATTCTAGCCAGCGCCGCTCAACTGCCGGATAAAGATGCTGTTGAAGCTGATCGATGTCATCGGGATGCAGCCAGCTCGGTGCCTGAATATGTCGAGGTGCAGGATATTGCGAGTTGGTCGAGCAAAAGTAACTGACCGTGTTGGCCACTAAACTGGCTAGACGACTGGGCATCAGCACATATTTTTCGTAACGCCCGCCCATCAATCGACGTAAAGTAATCGGCTCAAGCCGATAATCCTTGGCCATAAAGCTGGGGCTGAGTCGTGGTAAGCGAAGTTTATCGGTAACGCCGCGTGGCACACTACGAAATGCCAATGAATGAAAGGTTCTGCAATCCACTTGTCGATGAAACTTTTGCTGTGCCTCACTGGCAATGGCTTTGTTAAAAGCCAGATACATGCCACGCCGTGCAGGCATGGCATCACTGATCATTTGCAAGGTGGTGGTTTTTCCTGTGCCTGCATAGGCAATCACCTTAAACGATTCACCCAAACGGGCATTGTCAATTGCGGTCGCTTGTTCGTATGTGGCTTTTGGTTTTTCTTGGCTCGACACAGGTGGCAGTTATCCTTTTATCCGATTGGCTTTTTCGACCAGACCCGATAGGCCTTGACGTCGTGCCAGTTCATTGAGTACCAATTCAGGACTGAGATCGAAATAGCCCAGCATGATAATGCTATGGAACCAAAGATCGGCTGTTTCATAAATTAAATCATTGCGCGTTGCATCACTTGGTTGGTGTGCAAACTCTTTAGCCGCCAGCAGGGTTTCAATATTTTCTTCACCCACTTTCTCTAGAATCTTGTTTAGGCCTTTTTGATACAGACTGGCCACGTAGGAGCTGTCTGCTTGTGCCTGCTTACGCGCTTGCATGAGCTGACCAAGGTAGGCAAGAACATCGATTTGATCATTGGTCTTGAGAGTGTCGTGTGGCTCTTGCTTGGCCGTTTCACCATAAATGGCGGTTGGATCTTTGAGCTGCGCATCAACGATTTCCCAACCTTGTGGAGTCAGTACGCGATAAAAACAGGATTCACGGCCTGTATGGCAGGCAATGCCACCGTGCTGCTCGATCTGTAAGATAATCACGTCCGCATCACAGTCGAGACGAATTTCATACACGGTTTGAAAGTGCCCAGATTCTTCGCCCTTATGCCAAAGCTTTTGACGCGAACGTGAGAAATACACGGCCTGTTTTTTTTCTGCGGTTAAAGCCAAGGATTCACGATTCATCCAAGCGACCATCAAAATACGACCAGTTTGATGATGCTGCGCGATGGCTGGAATTAATCCTTGTTCGTTAAATTTTACTTCATCGAGCCATTGCACGTTGTTCATGAGACATCACCAATATGGAAATAGAAAAAGAGTTGTTGGTCATTTAAGACGGTTATAGTGTACGGCATCTGACCGGATTTGCGAAAAAAAACTCGATCTTTTGGCCAGATTCATGGGGAGCTTTACCGGCATATACGAAAAACTGGGCCATATGGCCCAGTCGGATTGGCGTACTTCATTAGGCAGATAGCGCTCATGAAGCAGCCTGCACGAGATTACGCCGTGCTTTTATTTGGTCACGCGCCAGAGTGCAATCAGTGTAGCCACGACAATTAAAGGGGCTGAGAAATACCACGGTGTAATCACAGCAATACTGAGTAAAATTGCAATCATGCTGCCAAAGATCCAGCTCCGCTTTTGTTGCTGTTCCATTTGCAAACGTAATTGCAGAATTTCACGCACCTGACGATCTTGCCATGCAGATTGATTTTTTAGTCCGTTTAAACTGTCGATCATTAAGGTCGGGAGGTCATGCGCACCCAATAACAGATCAGGAATTTGCTGACCCAGCGCCTTCATGTTTTTGACTGGATTCATTTCCGCTTTCACCCATTCAGTCAAAATAGGTTTGGCCAGTTTCCAGATATCCAGCTGTGGATACAAATCTGTGCCCAAACCTTCTACATGGACCAATGTTTTGAGCAGCAGCATCAGTTGAGGTGGAATTTCCAAACGAAAGCGTCGGGCAATATCCATCACCTGCAATAAAATACCGGCAAAGTCGAGCTGATCCATGGGTTTAGAGACCATCGGGCCCACGGTACGGCGCATTTCACGAGCCAAAGCATCCTGATCGGTACCGGGTGGAATCCAGCCCGCTTGGTGTACAATCTGAATCAGCTGCATAAAGTTGCTGTTCATTACTGCCAGTAGCATGCGTGCAACGGTCATCTGATCCGATTTGGACAACTCGCCCATAATCGCACAATCGAGTCCAATGAAACGTGGATTACTTGGATTGAGGGTTTCAACAAAGACATTGCCAGGATGCATGTCGGCATGGAAAAAGTTGTCGCGGAAAACCTGTGTAAAGAAAATCGTGAGACCTTTTTCGGCCAGTTGTGCACGATCCATACCAAGGCGATCAAAGGTGGCGGTATCGGAAATCGGCACACCTGTAATGCGCTCTGCCACCATCACCTCGGTACTGTCCATATAAACTTCGGGCACATACATCATGCTTGAGCCCGTAAAGTTATGGCGCATGCGACGGGTATTATCCGCTTCAAGTGTGAGATCCAGTTCATTGAGAATGATCTGACGGTAATCTTGAATAATTTCAGTTAAATGCAGTGCGCGTGCGGCCTCAATCCGGCTTTCGAGC
The DNA here is from genome assembly GCF_029967895.1 of Acinetobacter sp. V89_7. NCBI lineage: Bacteria > Pseudomonadati > Pseudomonadota > Gammaproteobacteria > Moraxellales > Moraxellaceae > Acinetobacter > Acinetobacter sp. V89_7. Next base: position 9,159 of record NZ_JASCAJ010000005.1, on the reverse strand, counting down.
CATTGACCAAGCCATGTGATAATTTCAAAATCTTGCAGAATCTGACTGCGAATATCGGGACGTGTGACTTTAACCACCACTTCTCGACCATCAAACAAAGCCGCGGTATGCACCTGTGCAATTGAGGCAGCGGCAAGGGGCTGTTCGTCAAAACGTGCAAAAAGTGTATTTACATCGGCTTTCAGCGCATTCTGGATCCGCTGTTTGGCAATCTGGGTATCAAATGGCTTAACCTGATCTTGTAATAATACCAATTGTGCTAAAATTTCAGGTGGAATTAGATCACGACGTGTCGAGAGCAATTGCCCCATCTTGATGGCCAGTGGCCCCATATCTTCAATGGCTTCTTTGAGCTTGAACGGATTTTTACGTTCACGGCTCGACCATGCGGCAGGATGCAGACGGATCAGATTAAGGGCATGGCGTGCTTTGGTAGGCAATTCTTCCGCAGGAAACAGGGTGTCGAGCCGATAGTGTGCAGCAATACGCCAGAGTTCGAGTAACCGTGAAACGTGCGGAACCATAGTCAGTTGTCACCTAATTGTTGGGTAGTATCTTGGTTTTAAGTTGTGAAAGTCTGGCTTCGAGTCGATCCAGCTCTTGATTCAATTTACGGGTTTGACCTTGAAGCGCGTTCATTTGCCAGCGTGAAGCAAACAAACCGGTATCTTCTTTGAGTGCATCTTCAGCAAAAAATAATCCGCTTTCGACTGCACGTTTGAGGTGTTTGGGCACACCACCGAGTTTGCCCAGTTCATGTGCAAGCGCAGGGCCAACCCATGGACTTAAATGTGATGCAAGATCAGGTTCAGCTTCATTTAAAATACGCTGAATGTCTTGCAACAGATGATAATCACCTTGAAGCGGTACATTACCGATCTGCTCTGGATCGCTGAGGAGCAATTTAAGGAGCGAGATGACATTGGGCACATGCAAGGTAGCGGTGGCGTCGATGACGCAGTGTTGTTGATCAAAAGGGCGTTGTTCAAAGATTGACGCTTTCTCGGCATGTCCTGTCACTGTAGGTTCAAGACGCACCTTGTGTTCATCAAAAAACACATCCACCGACAGCTGCGGACTGTCAATCACCACACGCAGCAGCTTGCCTTGAAGACGGTTGAGCTGGATGCGGGTAATGGCATCCAGATCGATAAAATGATGAATACAGCGTTCGATTGCACCTAGCGCAAGAATCGACCACATCAGATTACATCCTTTAAAGTTTGAATCCGCGGTGAACAGCCACAATACCGCCGGTGAGGTTGTGATAGTCGCAGTTTTTAAAGCCAGCCTGCTCCATCATACCTTTTAAGGTACGCTGATCAGGATGCATACGAATCGATTCGGCCAGATATTTATAGCTTTCGGCATCGTTGGCTACAAGTTTGCCCATGATTGGCAAGGCAGTAAATGAGTAAAAATCGTAAAGCTTTGAAAAAGGTTCAAAAACGGGTTTTGAAAACTCAAGGACCAACAGGCGACCACCCGGTTTTAGTACACGATACATCGCTTCAAGTGCGGCATCTTTATCGGTGACGTTACGTAAGCCAAAGCTGATCGTCAGCAGATCAAAGCTGTTGTCTGCAAAAGGTTCGAGTGTTTCGGCATTGGCCAGTACAAAATCTACATTGGTACAGCCTGCATCGAGTAAACGGTCACGCCCGACGTTAAGCATCGACTCATTGATATCGGAAAGTACGACACGTCCTTGAGGGCCGACTTCACGGCTAAACACTTTGGCAAGATCCCCAGTACCGCCCGCAATATCCAGCACATGCTGCCCACGGCGCACACCCGACATATTAATTGCAAAACGTTTCCATAAACGATGAATACCAAATGACATCAAGTCATTCATGATGTCGTATTTACTCGCCACGGAGTGGAACACTTCGGCCACTTTTTGGGCCTTATCTTCGGCTTTTACAGTTTGATATCCAAAGTGTGTGGTATCACCGACATTGCCTGTTTTACCTGCACCCCGTGGTAAATTGTATTTTGGTACATTACTGATCGGTGCATCGTTGAATTCTTGTTGTAACGACTGTTGCTGACCTTGTGGTGTGCCTTGAGGAAGTGGGCTATTCAGGAAAGGACTGGTACTGTCTGAACGTTGAGCCGGCTCAGTAGGAGTAGTGGGCGTTTGATTTTCGTTAGACATGATGTCGCTCCTGAATGTAAACACACATGATCAAATGATAATGGCTGTGCATGATGACAGAGTTTGGAGTTGTTTGACAGACGTCATCATGCAATTGTTATTAATACTATACATAAAATGCAGCAGTGCAAGCATGGCATGCACCCTGCTGAAAACGTAAGGAAAGCAGATCAATAAAATGGATCAGGATGCCCTGCATGAACCTTTTCAACAATCTCGCGCTCTTTGTGGGTAAAGGCCTTGATAAACGCTTCAGCCGACTTCATGGGTTTCATGGCGCGAAAGCCTTCATCAATAAAGTGATACATCAACTCAAAGTTATGCTTCATGACTGGCCCTTTGGCCATTTTAAATGCGGTATACATTACAAATGAGCGCATATATTTATCAAGCGCTTTGCCGAGGTCATCGAGTAAAGCCAACTGATGTAGTCGCTGCGCTTTCTGGTCGAGCTGAATTAAAGTTTGACGCATCATTTCGTCTGTAATGGGTGTGTCGACTGGATAGTCTTTAAGAAGTTGCAGTGCAATTTGTTCGTCTAATTCAAGCGCAAGAATGGCTAAACTAATCGATTTCGTCCCCGTTTTGATGGCATTGTCGGGCACCAGTTTTTCAACTTTGTGGGCATATTTGAGTAATCGTTCAATTTGAGCCGCCAGTGGATCAAAGTCGGGGCCACCATATAAACGATTTAAAAAATAATCTGTCATTAAGCGATATTGTGGTTGTTCAAACAGATCGGAATGGGTATGTATCATGCGGGCTTTGAGCCAGCTTTGTGCATCAAAAAGACGATCGCGCAAAATCGGATCATGATGATGCGCAAGCGCATGATACTGCTTTAATAAGTCATCAAATGGAGCAAGCTTGGACATAACGAACGTGCAAAAAGAACATATTTAGAAAAGCATACGTTGCTTTCATGAGTAGAGCTATGGCTATTCAATTTCTAAATTGAAAAAATAGTCCAACAATGACGTTTGTGTGTAAATTGATTTGGTAGGAATTTATAATGATTAAAAGAGCTATTTTTTTATTTAAAAACTATTTGGCGGTAATTGGGTTCTATTGCATAAAGTGTTTAAAGGTAAATTTCGTATGGGTAGCTAAAATTCAAGTGATAACTTGGGTACGAGAACGATGTAACTCTGTAAATTTCTCTAAAATTTCTATATTGCTATGAACTTCATTGACTTGACTTTAAAGGTTCATAGCACTGAATTTATCGCCTAGTAATTTGATGTAATCCATCTTGGTTTCGACTAAATTTCGGCAATGATAGTCTGATTATTTTTTATAGTGTCTTGCCGAAAAGTTGACTGTTTGAAGTCATTCATTTCGCTCTCGTAAATGAACTCTATTATCTTAAAAAGACCCTATATTTTTTCCTCAATGAAATCACTGCTCGTACTACCCATTTTCAATGACCTGACGAGATTGTTTATATCATTAGCTTGATCTGTATAGATTGAATCAATCTACTCGTCCAAGGGGGAGATTTGATTAAATAAACCCCTCAGAACTTGCGAATCACTGACATTATTTTTGTAAGCTGAACTGCTTTTATTTGCATGATTTTATCATCTATACCGATATGCGGTCTTACGCCATTGACGACGATATTCCGGCTAATATCCATTTGCCTTCAACTAAAAACTTTAAGCTAGTAGAGGTGAGAAGTAGGTGAACTCCTTCACTACTTTTCTGATAGCCGATTACAGCATCAATATCTCTTTGTCTTATGCAAATGACGGAATACGAATATTACTGATATTCAGAGCTATCCAATTTAAAGACAAAGCTTAATGAGGCTTTGCAAAAAACAGTGACCATACGTAAAGAGAGACGAAATAGTGATTTGATCATAAGACAGCATTAAATAGTCGCATCATAATAAGTTTGATTTGGTCTGTATTTGCTCTTAGTTATGTACACCATTGATTAGTCGGATCAAACCAGATTGAGAGATTTCGTCGATTGATTAGTGCTTAGTTCTAAGAAGATCAATTGGTTGCACGATAGATTTTAGGGGCGAGCTTATTCATGTCGAAATTATATTGCTTAATAAGTTTTCAAGAATAGGTTTGTATGACTAAGCCTTTATCATGTTAATTTTTAATAAAAGATATTATTTTAAAACAAACATAAAAATTTAATTTAATTAACTCAAGTTGATTCTGTAACAATACGTATAATTACTTGAAAACAATAATACCTTCTTAAGTTTTTGTTTAGATTGAAAAAATTTAATTGGAATCCTTACTGTTTTTCTGAGATAAATTTTATGTAAATGAGTGAAAATGTGATGTAATTGTCAATTTTTTAATATATTATTTACACAAAGTATGCAAATCTTAACACAGTTTGTATAAGTAGTTAATTTATTGCAACTCACGTCACAATTTACTAATTTAGGGTAAAGTAAATATGAATCAAGTTTACAAGGTTGTTTGGAATGCATCTCTAGGTGCGTGGGTTGCGGTATCTGAACTAGCAAAAAACAAGACAAAAACAAGAACTGTTAAAAGTATTGCTGCTACTATTCTACTTGGTGTAGCTATTCCTGCTTACGCTGATGTCATAGCAGGAAATAATATTACAGTAACAGCTATAAATGGGGATACAAAAATTGAAACCACGGATAATCCAAATTTTAGTACTGTAACGGCAACTGGAACAATTAAAGGGCAAACCTTGGAGTCAACTGGTGCTGCAACTGTAGGAAATGGATTAACTGTAACTGCTGGAACAACTTCACTTAAAGATACGACTGTAAATGGGGTACTTAACACAACGGGTGCGGTTAATGCAAATTCATTAAATGTAACCGGCAATACAACTGCAAGTAATATTACAGCTAGTGGAATAATCAAAGGTCAAACCCTAGAATCTACGGGTGCTGTAACGGTAGGAAATGGTTTAACTGTAACCGCGGGAACAACTTCACTTAAAAATACCACTATAAATGGAACGCTAAGCACTTCAGGTATTGCTAGCTTAAATGGTGGTGCTAGTCTAAATAACAAAATTATTAATAATCTGGCGGCTGGTACAGTGGATACCGATGCTGCGAACTATGCACAGGTTAAAGCTGCTAAAACTCAAATAGCTGCGAGTGGGAAAAATACAAGTGTTACATCTACCACTGGTAGTGATGGTCAAACAATTTATACAGTCAATACGATTGATAATCCTAATTTTACAAGTGTAACAACAACTGGTGCGGTAACTGTAGGAAATGGTTTAACTGTAAACAGTGGAACAACATCTCTTAAGAACACATCTGTAGATGGTACTTTAACGACTTCAGGTGTTGCTAGCTTAAATGGCGGTGCTGATTTAAATAATAAACAGATTAAAAATTTAGCTTCAGCAACAACGGATGGTGATGCTGTTAATTTAGGTCAAATTAAGAGTTTACTGGGCGTAAATGATCCTAGCGTTACTTATAATGGTATTAAGTATTTCCGCACTAAATCTATAAATGCAGATGCGCAAGCAAATGGTGATGAATCAGTAGCTATAGGCCCTCAAGCAAAGTCAGATGGGTTGAGCGCTATTTCAATAGGAGATCAAGCATTAGCTTCTGCCGATTCGAGTATTAGTATTGGTAAGACAGCAAAAGCATCTGCCGCTGGCAGCATAAGTTTAGGTGAAAAATCTCTGGCTTATGCTCAAAACAATGTTGCTATTGGTAAAGAATCATCTGCTTTAGGTTTAAATAGCACTGCAATAGGTGCAACGACGGGAACTCCAAGAACACCACAATTGACAAGAGATACCAATAACAATAATCGTATTGTTGCAGTGGATGGTATTCCTGTCACTACAGATCCAAATTCAACAGGTCAAAATATTTCGAATATTACAGCGATTAATAATACTCCTGTAACACCCGCTCAACTGAATAGCTTTATGAGTCTGTTAAGTAGTGGTGCCAATCTCGCTGCTGGTAAAAACAGTCTCGCACTTGGCACATCGAACCTAGCGACAGGTGACTCAAGTGCCTCTATTGGGGCGATAAATGCTGCTACCGGAAATTCAAGTACTGCTGTTGGGTCCGGAAATAAAGCGATTGGTTCTTCTAGTATAGCGATTGGTGATAATAGTATTGCAAATGGAGGCGGTTCTACTGCAATTGGTAAACAGGCTTCTTCTAATCGACAAAATGCAGTTGCTATCGGTAGTGGAGCAACTGCTGATACTGATTATGGTATCTCGATTGGTCAAAATGCGGGTCAAGGTTCATCTCAGGGAACGACAAATGATCGGGTCGAGCATATTGCGATAGGCAAAAATGCTGGACAGAATGTAATTGGAAATCAGAATATTGCGATTGGCAGTGGCGCTGGTTCAAATTTATCTCCTGACAGCAATTCTAGTTCAGATAGTAATATCGCAATTGGTATTGGTGCTGGTAGTGGTATGAATGGTGACGATAATATTTCTGTAGGTCGTAACAGTAATATTAACGGTGGTGCAATTTCGCGCGCTATCACACTGGGATCTGAGACGAAAGGCTCTAGTCAGTCTGTGGTCGTTGGTACTGCGTCGAAAGTAAACTCGGGAACTGATGCAACTATCGTCGGTTATAATGCTCAAGTAAATGGTTCTGGTGGTGTTGCCATAGGTTCAAATACTGTAGCAGCAGCCAATAATGTTGCATTAGGAACAAATAGTAACGCTAATCTGAATTCAACAAAAAATGCATATTTGGTGCCTGATACTATTGCAAACGTTGCAAGTGTCGGTTATAGCGTTGTCTCTGTAGGTAATGGAACCACAACCCGAAGAATTACCAATCTTGCTCCAGGTGGTAGTCCAACAGATGCTGTAAATGTCAGTCAGTTAACACAACTACATCAAGATGTATCGACCATACTTGGCTTGTCAGGTTCTACGGATAATAAATTTGGCGACGTGAATGTTAATGGTACAAAATACTCTAGTCTTATAGCAGCGATTGCAGCTGGTGGTAATGGTGGTGCATTACCAACTGGTTATTATGTGACTTATACCAATGCAGATCAGAATAATATTGTTCTTAGTTCAAACGGAGGACAGGGAACAACGATCAATAATGTTGCGACTGCAACGACAAATGATCAAGCTGTTAATTTAGGACAAGTAAAAGCCCTTACGAAAGATGCAACTGTTAAATATGTGTCAATTAATAGTACTGACGGTGCTAACAATTCAAGTGATCAAGCTGTAGCGAATAACTCACTGGCGATTGGACCAAGTACTGGTACATCTTCTATTGCTGAAAATAGTATTGCTTTGGGAAGTAATGTTCGTACAGAAGCTATTAATAGTATTGCAATCGGGAATGCTGGGACTCGAGCCAAAGGCAATAATTCAATTGCGATTGGTAAAGAAAATACGACTGCTGATATCAATAATATCGCATTAGGAACTTTAGTCAGTACTAAAGGAGCAGATAGTATTGGGATAGGTAAAAATGTCCAGACAGATGCTACAAACAATACTACAAATTATGCTGTTGCAATTGGTAGCGAAGCAGAAGTACAAAATGCAGATCAAGCAATTGTCGTTGGCAGAAAAGCTATAGTAAGCGCTGATAATGGTATTGCAGTTGGTAACGAAGCAAAAGCTTCCGCACAAAATGCAAATGCAATCGGGAATGAAGCAAAAGCTTCTGCACAGAATTCAAATGCAATTGGTAATAAAGCAGAAGCTTCTGCACAGAATTCGAATGCAATGGGGAATGGAGCAAAAGCTTTAGGACAAAGCGCGAATGCAATAGGTGATGGTGCAATTGCATCAGGTCAATATTCTACTGCATTAGGTACGGCTTCAGCTTCAGCTGATAATACGATAGCTATCGGTAAGCAGGCAGAAACATCAGCACTTAATGCGATTGCGGTTGGTACTGGTGCAAAATCTGAAGGTCAACAAGCGATTGCGATCGGTCAGTTGGCAAGAGCATATGATGAAAGTTCAATAGCAACAGGCACGGGTGCTAATGCTTATAAAAAGAATACGATTGCGACAGGTACAAACTCAAATGCCTATGCAGAAGCTTCTATTGCTCTAGGGGCTAATGCAATAGTCAATAATACGCACAGTAATGCTGTAGCACTAGGCAGTAATTCTCTCTCAGGTGATTACAACCAAACCACCAAAAGTACGATTAATGGTAAAGAATATAGCTATGCAGGTGCTGGCACAAATTTATCGACCGTAAGTATTGGCGCTATAAACAAAGAACGTCAAATTATAAATGTTGCTGCCGGGCGTGTTTCATCAACCAGTACTGATGCAATTAATGGTAGTCAACTTTTTCAAACGAATGCAGAAATATCAAATTTAGCAAATAAAACTGCACTGGCATTAGGAGGAGAAACTGTCTCTAATCAAGCAACTGGTGGTATATCTGCGCCAAGTTATACGGTTACAACAAATCCTGCAGGAAATGGTAGTAAAGTCACCGTAAATAATGTGGGTGCTGCGCTTTCAGCTTTAGATGGTGCTGTTAATCAATCGATCGGCTTTGCAGGAGATACGGGAAATAATGCTTCACGTAAGTTAGGTGAAACTTTAAACTTAAAAGGCGGTGCATCTGGTACATTGACGACTAGTAATATAGGTGTTGTCGCAAATGGATCGAATCAACTTGATATTCGACTTGCTGAAAGTATTAATCTTGGAACCAATGGTAGCGTAACAACAGGTTCGAGCAGTATCAAAAACAATGAAGTAAAAGTGGGCTCAAACTCATTGACGAATAGTGGGTTAAATATTGGTAATGTTAATATTAACAGTACTGCTAACACAGTTGTAGGATTGAACAATACAACTTGGAATCCGGCAGGAACTTATAATAGTGGTCGTGCTGCAACTGAAGAACAATTACTTTCTGCGCAAAACCAACTGAATACGACATTGACCAATAAAGGCCTGAACTTCCGAGCGAATACAGGTGCCTCAGACAATGTGAAGCTTGGTGAAACCATCACCCTTGCAGATGGTACAAA
>NZ_JASCAJ010000004.1:0-44715 GCF_029967895.1 Acinetobacter sp. V89_7 | reverse complement strand
CGCTGATGGTAGTGTGGCGTTAGCCATGTGAGAGTAAGTCATCGCCAGCTTTTAAATACGAAAGCCCCCTTAACATAAATGTTAAGGGGGCTTTTTTATGCCTAAATGAAAGAGAAAAGAAATAAAAAATAAATAAAAAGTGCATATCAAATTAGAAAATACAAAATCTGCCCAGCACATCGATCACTTTACGTTATGATGAATGAAAACGGAGGGATCTTGTGTGCAGTTTAAGGTAATAAGCGCGAGCGATTTAACGCATAATCAAAGAGAGCAAATCGCAAAATTATGTTTTGAGGCTTTTGATGAAGATCCTTGGAGCCAATATGTATTTATGCAAAATGCTGTGCATGTTATTGGATCAGTAGATAATGTGATTGTGTCACATGCTTTATGGACAAAAAGAAACTTCACTGTAAATACGCTTCAGAATATTGAAACGGCATATGTTGAGTATGTCACTACCGATTTGAGTATGCGGGGTAAAGGCTATGCATCGCAGTTACTTAAGTATTTAATCCATTATTTAACTCTGAATCAGTATCCTCTTGCAGCTTTACAGCCTGAAGACGATGAGTTTTATAAAAAACTAGGTTGGTTACCATGGAAAGGTAATCTATACGTTCAAAATGGGCAGTCGTTGTACCAAACTGAAGACGTCGAGATTTTACTTTATCCATTGAATAATGAGATTGAGGCATATCTCAAGTCACAACATCAGCTTCTGTGTACAGACTGGAGAGAAGGTGAGCTTTGGTAAATGAATCAGATTTTATGATGAGATTTGACAGGCTTATTTTGATTCTGAATAATGCATGAGAATCATTCCAACGCTAATAAGGATAGTTATGTCTACCGATCCACACTTCAAAACGCCTGAAAATCGTGGTGTTGCAGTTTATGCGAATAATGCTGATGCCATTGGTAATACGCCCTTAGTACGAATTAACCGTATTATTCAAACGGGTGCAACCGTGTTGGCAAAGGTAGAAAGCCGTAATCCTGCATTTTCAGTGAAATGTCGTATCGGTGCTGCACTGATTGCCGATGCTGAAAAGCGTGGCGTGCTTAAGCCGGGCATGCACATTGTGGAGCCAACAAGTGGCAATACTGGTATCGCATTGGCATTTGTGGCCGCTGCAAAAGGTTATCCAATTACACTCACAATGCCTGCAAGTATGAGTCTTGAGCGTCGTAAAGTGCTGAAAGCCTTTGGTGCGAATCTGGTTTTGACAGAGCCAGCGAAAGGTATGAAAGGTGCTGTCGATGAAGCTGTCAGACTCGCAACCGAGCAACCTGAGCTCTATTTTTTACCTCAGCAATTTGAAAACCCTGCAAATCCGAAAATTCATGAAGAAACGACCGGGCCTGAGATTTGGGAAGCCACGCAAGGTCAAGTGGATATTCTGGTAGCCGGTGTGGGAACTGGTGGTACGATCTCAGGTATTTCGCATTATTTTGAAAAAATACAAAACAAACCGATCTATTCGGTTGCAGTTGAGCCGGCAGAATCTCCAATTATCTCTCAAACCAAACGTGGTGAAGCCATCACTCCAGCTCCTCATAAAATTCAGGGAATTGGAGCGAACTTCATTCCAAAAAATCTAGATTTAGACATAGTCGATGAAGTGATCACGGTCGAGAGTGCAGATGCGATTGAGTGGGCACGCAAGTGCGCAACTCAAGAAGGGATTTTAGTGGGGATATCATGTGGTGCAGCATTGGCTGCAGCAGCAAAAATTGCTGAAAGATCAGAAAATGCTGGAAAAACAATAGTCGTAATTTTACCTGATGCGGGTGAGCGTTATTTGTCTTCTGTACTTTTTGAAGGCATGTTTGACGAGTAATATCAAGAAGGAAGAAGCCTATGTCGGGCTTCTTCTGATTTGGGTATCGCTCAATAGGTTATACTAAAGTTCCTTTTTTAAAGTTTTTTCAAAACGTTTGACAGATCGCGCATATTTCTTAGCTTTGTGTCTTGTCCAAAAGCTCGATTTATATCCTGTTGGTCCTACATTATAGTAGGCGCTGGCTTTAAACCAACTTCCAGCCATGCTGTTATAGCGTTCTAAAATATAAGCACTACATTGAATATTGGTATATTCGTCCAACAAGTCGCCCGGACAGCTCTGTTGCCAGTAACTTGGAATAATTTGTGCCAGACCGACGGCTCCACCTGAAGAACGAGCGTAGGAATTATAATTCGACTCTTGACGAATCGTGGCTGCAATTAATAGTGGTGGTACATTATAGCGATCTGCACTTTGAATAATCATAGGTGAAATACGGTTCGCTGCATTCGGGGAAACTGAATAGGCACGCTGTAGTCCATGAGCAAGTTTATTTGAGCGTTCGACTACGGTTCCACTGTGTGGTCCTAGTGTCGTACATCCTGTAAAAATCAGACCGATTGTCATCACACTTAAGGTTTTTAAAGAATGAATCGGATTAATAAGAAATTTATGTTTATAAGATAACTGCGTAAATAAAGCCAAGGTGACGATCTATCAGAAATACTATTGATCTGGATAGTAGTGATAAGCACATTTGAGGTCAATATATGATAACTTTTCATAACAACATGTTGCTCGCAACAGTAAAATGATGCTTATAAGCAAAATAAGTGTTTTAACGCACGCTAAATTATGAAAGAAATTGCACTCAAGTAAATAATGTAGGACATCAAAAATGAAGTGGATGGTTATTGCGCAGTATTCATTTCCCTATGAGGCTCACATTGCAAAGGCTCGACTGGAATCGGTTGGTATTCCAGCATATATTGAAAATGAACATACTATTAATATGTATTGGCTGTATTCAAATGCTTTAGGCGGGGTACGTGTTTTAGTGCCTGATGAGCAGGTAGACACGGCACGTTATTTAATTTCTCAAGATTTTAGTCAAGATCTAGATGATGAACTGAATTTGACTTCGGTACGATGCCCAAAATGCAACAGTACGCAAATTGAGCCATTTACTCAAGGCAAAAAAGCAGCTTTCATTGCGTTTTTTGTGATCAATGTTCCATTATTTATATACAAGCACGGCATGCGCTGTAAAGCATGCCAGCACTTTTTTAATTAATATTTTGTTTGCTATTGATGCTTTAAGTCCACCAGTATCTCAAAATATGAAAGAAAATCGGCGCTGAAAAACAAACGGAGTCGATACGATCCAGCATCCCGCCATGACCTTGAATCAGTTGTCCCCAGTCTTTAACACCGCGATCGCGTTTGATTGCAGACATCACCAGTCCGCCAAAAAAGCCAAAAATACATACCACTAAACCAATTGCTGCTGCCTGCCAAAGATTAAAAGGCGTTAACCATTTCATGGCCACACCTAATGCGCTCGCCAGTATAACCCCACCAATTAAACCTTCAATCGTTTTAGACGGAGATAAAATAGGCGCAACTTTATGTTTGCCAAAGAGTTTGCCGCAGACGTATTGCAGTACATCTGAAGCTTGCACCACCATAATCAACCACATTGCCAGCCAGATTTTATCTCCATAAAAGTGAATTAAATTCAAATTGAGAAGTGCGGGCACATAAGAAACACAAAAGACACAGATCATCAGACCCCATTGAATTTTTGCACTTCGCTCTAAAAAATGTTTAGTATCTTCTTGTTTTAAACTTGCAATTGGAATAAGTAAAAAGGCGTAAAGTGGTATAAAAATAGAATATAACCCATACCAATCCGTATAAACCAAGTAATACTGATATGGAATCATAAAATAAAATGAAATGAGTAGAGGGAAATAATCACCACGTCGGGTCGGCAGTAGACTAATAAATTCACGTAAAGCAAATAACGAAATGAGCCCAAACAGCACAATAAATGCAATTTTTCCAAGCAAAATAGCGGTTGCAAGTACAATCAGCATGACCCACCATGCATTAATACGTGCATTTAAATTATCAATCACAGGGGAGGCTTGAGTGCCAGCGCGTTGCTTTAAAACAAAACCGATACTCGATGCAATAAGCAAAATGCCTGCAAAAATAGCAAAAAGCAGATAGGTTTGATATAAATTATGCGCCATCATTGGTATTCCGCCTGTTTAAGTTTAAGCAGTTCATCTTGAGCAAGACTTAAAAAATGGGCTTTGTCTAATGCAGAAGATACTTGCAACGGACATCCAAAAATGACGCTAGAGAGCAATGGTAAAGGAATAAATGCACCTTTTGGCATGACTCGTTTCAGGTTTGAAATCCATACGGGTACAACTTCCACCTCGGGAAATGTCTGACTTAAATGATATAAACCACTTTTAAATTCGAGTAGTTCAATATCATCGTTTAAATTACGTGTGCCTTCAGGAAAAAAGATGATCGAATAGCCTTCTTGTAACACATCTTTGACGGGCTGTAAGGGATCTTCATGATGTTCTCGTTGGCGTTTAATAGTCACACCAGAGAATGTATCTTGAATTAAAAAGCGTCTGAAACCATCTTTTAACCAGTAATCTGATGCTGCAATGGGTCGGGTTTGTCTTCGAATCGCTTTGGGTAGTGATGACCAGAGCAAAATAAAATCGATATGGCTGGTGTGATTGGCATAGTAAATTCGTTGTTTCATTTCTGGTGCACAGCCTAACCAGACACTCCGCGCACCCGTCAATAACCGTGCACTGCGACGAATAATGAGCGAAATTAAACGCGCAAAAAGTCGACTGATTGTTGAGTTTGTGCGGGTAGTAGGATCAGATTGAGCAGGTATTGTCATTTTTATCTCTATGAATAGCCAGATAGCATTTGAATCAAACTCATCATTAACATAGCGTATTGCAGCACAAGAAGAACAATTTGTAGTTTAAATAATCGCTTGCATCCATTTAAACGCTCTGTCCAAGTTCGACCTGCTTTACTGTTTGGCATTAACTTTAACGCGATTAAAGCCAAATCCAGATCATGAGTTCGTTCATTTAGCATTTTGGGGTCATGCTCAGCCAAGTAAAGCAAGAGTTCTGCATCGAGTTTGACACGGATAGAGACATAAAGATGACTAAATATCAGAATAAAAATTACAGCAAAATAACCCCATATCCAGATTGTTGGCCAGAGCGCATAAAAGAAACATAAAATGCATAACACAAAAGCCACATAGCCTGCCATTAACAATGAATGGGTGCTTTGTAATACTTTTGCCAGTACAATAAACTGCATATGCATCATTAAAACTCTAACTTTTGAGCATAGTCATGTAGACATTGCATTTGCTCAATGTTCAAACGTACCCATGGTCGCTCCGTTTGAACGATACGTAGTGCATCTTCTGGATCACGTGCAAAGTTTTGATCAATCAGCCAGGCACACAAAATAGCGGTACTGCGTGAATAACCGAGTGCACAGAAAACAAGTAATTCATAAGGTCTTTCTGCTGCTTTAGATTTTTGAACGAGATCATCAAAAATACGCACTGCATATTTTAACTGTTTGGGTTGAAGCGGAATAAGATCTAGACTGAAATATGCTTGATAATGTTTTTGTGTGTGAACAGGCAATTCCGCGCAGCAATCAAATAATGCAGTGTAGTTCTTTGCCACAGATGACGTTGGTATTCTACCCAGATAAAGATTTCCAGATTGATAAGTCAAAATTTTGGAATCTTCTGGATGTTTTTTTGTCCAAAGTCGACTATTTAGCCAAGCCATGACCAAATAAGGCCCCAACAATAAAGTCGCTGCATGCGTTAAGCGACCGTTGGCTTGTTTCTGAAAAAAATGCGGTCTGACCAACAGATATGCCAATCCGACAATGGTTAAACTGACGGCAGGATAGAGCAACCAGAGTGTCCAGCTGGCATAATAAAATGCAATAAAGCTAAGCCCTAAAGCGCCAAAAAGATAATAACTGGCCAGACGAATGTGCCGTGATGTACGGTACTGAAGTGCATCCGCTTGATAAGGTGCTTTGACATGAAAAGGGAACAGCCAAATACATAAGGCGCCCGCCAACACCCCTGTTGGAATATCGATAAAATGATGTTGCCATGTCGTCAGCACTGAAAGACCAATCAAAAAGGACCACAGATCTACGATCCATTTATATGGAGCAACTACATGCCGACGGTAGAAATCCCACAAAATAACCAGAAGCACAATATGCAAAGAGGGCGCCTGATTAAATGGCTTGTCAAACCCCATCAGCACATCAAACCAAACACCAAAAAAACCATCAAGTGCGGGCCGATCAAAGCTAAATTTAAGCGGGAAAAGTAAGAAGCAACTTACAGCAATTAGCTGTGCGGTGAATAATCTTAGCGCATGTTGTTTAAGTTCTAAGCGATTCCAGCACAATAGCAACGATAAACCATAAAATAGATCAATCGACCAATATGGAACAATCGTCCAAGGCCACAGCGGAATTTTATGCTCCCAGTCAAATACAATACTTCCAACGTAAGGGAGATTGTCGGCATATTGATTGGCAAAGCCATAACTTAAGAAAAAAAAGGGTGCTAAAAAAACTAAACAGAGAAGTCCCCATTTCCATGTGCCAGCCTGTAGTTCAAAATCTTGCTGCATATGCGTCTTTCTCTGATCTCTATTTGATTTTTTGGGCAACCGATACACTAAATATTCCAAATTCATCAATACATTGATCAATTTTTTTAAATCCGGCTTCTTCTACCAACGCATCAATTTCGGCTTGAGAACGTAAACGCATCACCCAAGCATCTCCCTGACGGTGTGAGGTGAGTGCACGAGCTATAAATTCTTGTTGAGGATGCCAGATCTGACCGGTGTAAATAAGGTAGCCTTCTTTTTCAATGGCTTGAGAAAGACCACGAAGTGACTGTCTGAGTAGATCATTATCACTAAACAGCTCGTACAATCCAGAGACCACCGCCAAAGTGATTTTAGGCTCAATACTCGCCAGTGAGGCTTCATCAAAGGCATCACCTTGTTTAAATACTGCAATATCGTCCAAACCACGAGAGCGAATTAGTGTATTACCTGCATTTACGTTCAGTGGGCTGTAATCTCTTAAAAGCACATGGGCTGGGCGCACAGAGAGATTTTGTATAGCATCGAGAATATATCGGCCATGACCTGCGGCGATATCTAATAGCCTAAGCGGTTTTCCTGATTGATTCAGTTTTTCTGCATATTGAATAAGTAACTGCTCGATATGTTGCTTGCGTATACGAATTCCTCGCCAGCCTATGGCATTTAAATATTGTCGATCAATCAGCTTACCCAACATAGAGGTGCTTTCTGGCTGGTTGCGATAAACAAAATCAAGGGTACTTCCTGAGTCATATCCTGTATCTTCACCCAATTGAAGCCCTTTAGAAAATCGGCTGCCTATTTTTAAATTTTGCTTTGTGATCGACCAAAACCAGTGTTTCAGTGAATTACGAGGAAAAGGCGTACTTAACTGTTCAGCGGTCGCACAGCTTGGCCCGACTTTATCGGCATCTAATATATCTGGCGCGGTATAAGCGTGTGCGAAGCATTGGAGAATATAGCGGCGGATTTTATGTACCGCAATATTGCGGTGCTGCTCTCCCAAAGTATCGTGATAAAAGCCTTCAAGAATATGGAATTCTTTATTGGGATGTGCCAGTCGCTGATAGAAAAGCTGTTGTGGTTTGCGATGTACGACAAAATCTGCGCCCGAACATAACACTTGAGTAGGCACAAAAATGTGTTGAGCATCGGCAACGATACGTTGAGCAGCTGTATACAACCCAAGTAACATGCGCACTGAAATTGCTTTGGCGATCTGTGGATCTTGAGCGTAGTCCATTGCACGTTCGCGGTCATGCGTGAGCATGTTGGCTTTCACATAACTGGTAATAAAAAAGTTACCTTTTATCTTGCTGAGTAATGACAAGCCTGGTTTTGCAAACGGAACATAGAGCTTAATATCAAAAGCAGGTGAGGCAAGACACAGTGCTCGAAGTGGCGGGGCATAATCATGTACCCATGTGGCAGCTAAAACAGCGCCAACACTCTGTGCCACAATGGCGATATCGGATGTTTTGATCTGATACTCAGCTTCGATATGTCGCATAAAGTATTGAATATCTTTAACACAAGCCGAAAAACTTGGTGCATCTCCACGTTCGCCGGGTGATTGACCATGTCCTCGCGCATCCCATGCAAAAAAATCAAAATCTGGAAGATTCAGCTCTTCAACCAAGTGTGCCATACGTTCAGAGTGCTCATGACCCCGATGAAATAATACAATGGCTTTTTTTGCAGGTTGATGTGCCGCCGCCCAGCGCTGATAAAACAGGGTAGTTCCGTCATGTGTGATAAATTGATGATGACTGTTGTGATGCATAGTATTTTGTCCTGTTTATTATTTTGAATGAATTGCGTGTCGAACTCGATTGGATATCGTGAGCATTAAAAGTAAAGCCATAATACCTAAGAGGCCGTTTGCTACAGAATGAAGGATCTGCTCTGAAATGATGGAATTCAACATACTTGCCAAAACAATCCAGAGGGCAAGAAGACTAAAACAGAATGCTCGATCACTTTTACCCATGGGGCCATCATAGCGTCGTGCTTGACCAATAAGTGGTGCCATTACACCCGCATATTCACTTAAAATAGCCATAAAAATGACCGCCACTAAAAGTATCGGCTCGATAAAACCAAACGCGATAAAGCAGCCGTAGAGCGCCGTATCGGAAATCACATCACACAGCTCGTTTAGGTAAGCACCTAGCATGGTTTGCTGGTTGAATTCTCGTGCCAACATGCCATCTATAGCATTGAAACCCATACGCACCAACATCCAGAGCGGAAAGAATAACCAAACAAAATAAGGCGCTATATTTTCATGTAGCAGCAAATAGGCTGCCAGAGCGACAGAAACCAGCATTGCGAGTACTGTAACTTGGTTGGCGGTTACTCCCTTGTGATAGAGCTGTTGTACCAAAGGTCGTAAAAGATTCTGAAACGCTGGTTTTAATTGATAAATTGAAGGCATTTTTCGTTTTTTTAGTTCAATCTAAAACTTATTCTTATCATTTTGACTTATAACTTACAAGCTGATGCTGCATTTACCTAAAATAGCCTAAGTAATTTTAAAATCTATATAAAAGAATTTATACTCAATTTGCTTTCAATGACTGGACTAAAAAAACATGACACCTGCCTGTAAGCTTCTTAAAAATCAAAAGATTGAATTTAGTCTGCATGAATATGAACACGATCCGCAGGCTAAAAGTTTTGGTCTGGAAGCCGCCGAAAAATTGAATCTGAATGTCGAAGATGTGTTTAAAACACTTTTAGTCACCGACGACAAAAACTATTTCGTTGCGATATTACCTGTTAATCATCAGCTTAATCTAAAAAAAATTGCGTCGGCTTTGGGCTGTAAAAAATTACATATGTCGGATCCTAAAGAAGCGGAACGGCTGACTGGATATTTAGTGGGGGGGATTAGTCCGCTTGGACAAAAGAAACGACTTAAAACAGTCATTGATGCAACTGCGATCAATAAACCCAAAATTTATGTCAGTGGTGGAAAGCGTGGTTTAGACATTGGCGTTTCACCACAAGATTTGTCCAAACTTCTTGGCGCAGCATTTGCCGATTTACTCGATATCTCATGATATTTAAATGAATGTCTTTAAATGGTCGTGAAAGCTTCATTAAAATGACATCTTGAGTGCGCAAAATCAGTCAACTTTTTTTAATGCCTAAACAAAATGAAAACAAGAATGCTGCTTTTGATGATCTTGACGGGGAGTGGGTTGATCGGACTGACAGGCTGTAATGACAGTTCGAATGATGATTCGACTACTACAACTTCAGTTACAACCAACACATCTGGTTATTTTCAGACCAAAACACCGTATCAGGCGCAGCAGAGCATTGGTAGCTATCAGGCAGCACCGGCTGGATTTGAGCCCGTATTTACAGAACTGGTTGCGCGTCATGGTTCGCGCGGTCTATCGAGTATGAAATACGACTTGGCATTGTACAATCTCTGGAAACAGGCCAAGACAGACAACGCATTAACACCATTAGGAGAAAAGCTCGGCTCAGATCTTGAAGCGATGATGAAAGCCAATATCGTCCTTGGTTACGGCGTCGAGGGAATTCGCCAACCGGGTTATGGCAATGAAACTGCACTGGGGATAGACGAGCATCGCGGGATTGCAGATCGTTTGCTGCAACGCTTACCACAGCTTTTTAATGTCTCTGCGATGGGAAATCAGGATATTCTGGTGCAAAGTTCGGGGGTAGACCGAGCCGTAGACAGTGCCAAATTTTTTAGTAATGAACTTATACGCCAAAATGCCGCTTTGTCGGGCAAAATTCGTCCTGCAAGCTATACCATTTTAAATACAAGTCTTAGTCCAACTGTTCAAGATCAGGGCGTCGAACGCTTCTTACTTTATTTTCACAGCTTAAATAAAGACACTGATGCAAGCGAAATCAATTCAAGCTTCAAACAACGCATTTATGACGCCAGCATGAATTATCAAAACTTTGAAAGCAATGATCTTCAGTTACAGCAAAAGCTCAAACAAATTTCTAGTCAAACGCAAGCGCAGCAAGTTGCACTGACAGTGCTAGCTCCACTTTTTAAAGATGCATTTATTCAGAAGTTGGGAACGCCAAGTTATACCTTTAGCAACACGGGCTCTTTTTCAGCCACAGCACCAGACGGCACTGTGGTTACGGAAAAAGGCAAAGGCAAGAATACCATTAGTAGTGCAGTCGATGCTGCGGCATATTTATATGAGTTATATTCGATTGCACCGGGCATGAAAAAAGAATTGGTCAATACAGATTTTGCTCAATATATGCCACGAGAAGCAGCTAAATTTTATGCAGAATATAATGATGCCAACGATTTTTATGAAAAAGGACCAAGTTTTAGCGAGTCTAATCAGGTTACGAGTATGATGGCTCAAGGCTTAAAGCAAGACTTTTTTAACCAAGTCGATGCTCTAATTAATAAAGCGCAATCACATAAAGCGGTTTTACGTTTTGCACATGCCGAAATCATCATCCCATTGGCGACTGCGTTTGAACTCAAAGGCATGATGACGCCGTTACCGCTTGTCCAAACCTATTCATACAGCAACAGCCCATGGCGTGGTGAAGATATTTCCCCAATGGCAGCCAATATGCAGTGGGATATTTATCAAAATGCGCAAGGTTATACCTTGGTCAAAATGCTTTACAACGAGAAAGAGACCTTATTTAAATCGAATTGTGACTATGCTCGCTACGCACCGAATAGCTATTTTTATGATTATCTGAAATTGAAACAGTGCTACAACATTTCAAATTTTTAACAGATTTTGCGTGGGCAGCAGTGTTTGACTGCTGTCCAGTTCTTATATTTAGTTTCATAGCTTTTTTATAAAAACAATATTTTCTGATTGATTTGATTAAAAATGTTGAATAATAGCCTATATTTTGTTTAAAAAATAATCAAAAATGTTTCATTTATTAAGATCAGCCCGCAAAGGATGATTTATTGGTTACTCTAAAAAACAACAAATTATAAACAAAGGGGAAAAATATGCTGATATTTCACTCGTTTTCTGTTCAGGGCGCGCTTTTTGATATGGATGGTACAATGTTTGATACTGAACGACTTCGGTTTCAAACATTGAAACAGGCATCTCAAGAACTCCTTGGGCAGAGCTTTTCAGATGACTACTTAATGCAGTGTTTGGGTTTAAGTGCCACCACAGCAGAGCAGTTGGCCAAAGAGCGCTACGGCGAGCACGTTCCTTATCAGAAGATTCGCCAGCGCGCCGATGTGCTCGAACTCGAACGTGTCCGTAACGAAGGTGTACCGATTAAAAAAGGCTTGGTGCAAGTTTTGGAGCGTTTACGCAAATCGGGATTACGTATGGCAGTTGCCACGTCGAGCCGCCGTGCGATTGCAGAAGAATATCTGATTAATGCCAATGTATATAAGTTTTTTGATGTGCTGGTTTGTGGCGATGAGGTGACTTGCGGTAAACCTCATCCTGAAATTTTTGAAAAAGCGGCAGAGCAGCTCAACCTTAAGCCGACGCAATGTTTAATGTTCGAAGATTCTGAAAATGGCATTTCATCTGCACATGCAGCGGGTGGTGTGACTATTTTGCTCAAAGACATTAAAACGCCAAATGACAACATGCTTTCAAAAGCAAATTTTTACTACGAAACCATGTATGACTGTTTGCATGATCTGGATCAATTTGTCGCAACGATGGACATGCCTGAACTCGATGCGTCATTTCCGCAGTCATTAAATCAGCTCACCGTTGGCATTCATGGTTTTGGGGCAATCGGCGGCGGATATCTGGCTCAGATTCTTTCGCATTGGGATGGTTATACACGGCCGCAGCGCATCTTGGCTTCCACCAGAAATTCCTTATATCGTGAAGCCGTCAATGCATTTGGTACCTACTGTATCCGTTATGGGCAGCGTTCTTATGATGAGCGTATAGAATACATGTCGGTGATCGATGCCGATAATGAACAACAAATGCTGGATATGTACCTCGAATCGTCTTTGATCGCGTTATGCTTACCCGAACAAGCGATTCAAGATGAAGCCAAAATCATTGCAAAAGGCCTCTATGCACGTTATGCCTCCCAAACAATGCAAAATCATCATCCACTGACGCTTTTAATTATTTTAAATAAAGTCGGCGCTAAAAAGATGGTGATCGATCATATCCGTGACGCTTTGGCTCAGCTTTCAACCGTTGAGATTGCAGAACAAATCATGCAACAGCATTATTTCTGCGACACGGTGGTCAACCGCATGGTTTCAAAATTGTCAGAGCAAAATTTATATCGACAACTTAAGATTAAATACAACTTTTTTAAGCAATATCAGTCGGATGTAGAATGCGATAATGTCGAGATTGAAGATACGTCTAAGTTATCGAGTGAGCAAGAGCATCAAGCTGCGATGTATATCGATGATATGCGTCGAAATTTTCAGCCAAGCCATATTTTGCAAACGATGGATCTGATTTTGTTCAATAGCGAAGTAGATATGCCAATTTATGTAGAAAATTGCAGTCCGCTTTTAGCTAAATTAAGGCAAGTCATCCGAGTAGATAACATTGCAGATATTCAATTGATCAAGAATCGTTTATGGAACGGTGTACACGCCATGATCGCTTGGTATGCAGCGACGCTCGAACACGAAACCATTGGAATTGCGATGGGAGATTCACGTGTAAAGGATTTTGCTGATGCATTGATCGGTAATGTGCAGGCGGGATTGAATCGGCAGTTGCCTCATCGTGAAAAAGATTTACAGCGTTTGGCCAAAAGCTTCATCGAATCGTGCCAATACGCCTATAAAGACCCATGTGAACGTGTGGCACGCGATCCCTTACGTAAACTCAGTTATCCCGAACGTGTTTTTGGTTCGATTGCCATAAATCTTCAGCATGACCAATCTATCGATGTCCTAATTGTTGGCGCAGCGTTGGGTTATTACTACGCACAACATGCGCAAAAGCAGCCTTTAGCAACAATTCAGGCACATTTACAGCAAACGTTAGATGCTACGAATATCGCTGCCAAGCACAAACATCTAATCAAGCAGCAAATCGTAAACTATTTAACCGAATGGAATGAAAACCCTGAACAGCTGCTGTCAACGAGTTTTTTGCAAGATGCATTAGAACATCATGCTGTAAGCGCTTGATCTAGACAATTGATTTCTAAATTTAAGCGCACTACAGAATCTAAAAGCATGTTTTAATATTGGTCTTAGAGTTTTCGGTGCCATGATGTGTTTATCAAGCCAAATCAGTTTGTTATAACAACCGAGCAACGTGATTATAGCGAATGGCACCGTGGACGCACACGTTATGCACTATGGTATTTGTTGCTTGATCAGGTTAAACATGCAGAGATAATCAAACAGCTTGATCAGATCCGTCACCAGTTTTCGGACTGTTTAATAAAATCTTCAAACCGCCAATACCATATTACATTGTATATTGGCGGTTTTTTGACATGTGATGAGTCTATTTATAACGATGATTTTCCACAGTCATTGTTTGTCAAACAACGGCAACAGCTTGAATCTTTAAATTTATCTCATTCGATCACACTAAAGTTGACCGCTGTAAATAGCTTCGAAAGTGCGCTTTTTGTGCAGGTGAGTGACTCACTGCATCAACTCATATCGATCCGATCCGCTTTAAGATTAGCCCAACATACTGAAGTGGCTGCGCAAACATACTGTGCGCATATTACATTGGGGCTTTACGCTCAAAAAGTGATGGGACAAGATGTTTTGCAGCGTTTGGATGCATGTGCAGCACTTGATGTAGAACTCGAATTTGATCAAATCCATTTTGGTTATTACAGTGCGCAAACACTGCAAGGCCCGTTACATTCACTTTATTGTTTTAATCTGGAATGATCTATGCTACAGCTGATCTTGGGCGGCGCACGCTCTGGAAAAAGTCGACATGCAGAGAAAACTGCTAAATCCTTTGTGTGTCCTGTGATTTATATTGCGACCGCAGAAGCGCGAGATGCTGAAATGCGGGAGCGAATTCGCCATCATCAATCACAACGGCCCGTCGAATGGAACCTAGTGGAAGCACCACTCGATTTAGTCGATCAGTTGCTGGCACATGATCATGACAATCAAGTGATACTGATTGATTGCTTAACGTTGTGGCTGAGTAATCTTTTAATCACAGAAGATGTGCATTTTCAGTCACAGCAATGCGATCGCTTGGTTCAAATCTTACCGACTTTAAAATCGGATGTGATCATGGTCAGTAATGAAACAGGCCTTGGTGTGGTTCCGATGGGGGAACTGAGCCGCCGTTTTGTCGATGAGTCAGGCCGATTACACCAGCGTTTAGGCGAGGTGGTCGATAAAGTAGAGTTTTGTGTTGCGGGTTTTGCAATGTGTTTAAAAGGAGAGGCATCGTGAATTGGTGGATGGCACAGATTAGACCTGTAAATCAAATCGCACAGCAAATGGCCGAGCAGCGACAGCTTCAATTGACAAAGCCGGCAGGCTCACTTGGAATGCTTGAGCAGGTCGTGATTCAGCTTGCTGGATTACAAGGTACACCTCATCCGCAGCTGAGCAAGCCGTGGATCAGCATTTTTGCAGGCGATCACGGCATTATGCAAGAGCAGATTTCGGCTTTTCCGCAAGCGGTCACGCGCCAGATGCTACAAAACTTTGCAACAGGTGGTGCATGTATCAGTGTGATCGCACGTGAACACGCTGCTCGCTTACAGGTGATTGATTGCGGAACGGTGGGTGAGGCTTATCACATCGATGGCGTTGAAACCCATTGTATTCGTGCAGGAACAGCAAATTTTATTCAAACCCAAGCCATGACGGCATTCGAGTGTCAACAGGCATTAAATTTAGGGCGTGAAAGTGTCGAAAAAGCCCAGACCGCCCAAGCAGATATATACATTGCAGGTGAAATGGGTATTGGAAATACCTGTGCGGCTGCTGCGTTAGCCTGTTTACTTTTAAATGAAGATCCAGATCAGCTCACAGGCGTAGGAACCGGTATCGATGCAGATAAACTTAAACACAAAAAGGCAGTGATTCAAACTGCGCTGAATTTACATCGAGAAGCAAAAGGTAATGCCTTTCAATCACTGTGTGCAGTAGGCGGGCTTGAAATTGCTGCCATGACAGGCGCCTATATACGCGCAGCTCAATTAGGAATCGCGATGGTGGTGGATGGTTTTATCAGTTCGGTAGCAGCACTCTGTGCTGTACATTTAAATCCAGATGTTCGTCGGTGGATGATTTTTGGCCATGCCTCTGCCGAATACGGGCACCGCCGGGTGCTTGAAGCATTAAATGCAACTCCATTGCTCCAGCTTAATTTACGTTTAGGTGAAGGAAGTGGTGCGGGTGCAGCGCTTTGTTTGATTAAGCTTGCATGCAGCTTGCACAATCAAATGGCCACATTTGCTCAAGCGGCTGTGTCGGATCATACAGGATAACCGAAATGAATCTGCCAATCATTCAACTCGATCTATTGCGCCACGGAGCCACCGAGCAAGGGCATACTTTACGTGGTCATATCGATGATGCACTGACAGCAGAAGGGCTTGCGCAGATGCAGGCATCAATCGATGCACATCGCAACCAAAACTGGCATGTGATTGTAAGTTCGCCTTTATTACGCTGTGCCTACTTTGCAGCGCCTTTGGCACAGCGCTTGGCGTGTCCATATATAGAAGTTGAGGCACTTAAAGAAATGTATTTTGGTGAGTGGGAAGGTAAAACCACCCAATCCATATATGAGCAATCACCCGAAGAATTGGCAAATTTCTGGCAGTGTCCTACACAGTACAGTGCTCCACAAGGTGAACGGCTAATCGATTTTCAAACGCGGGTTTTAAATGCCTTGAAAAAACTCATCGAACAGATGTCGATGCGGCATCAGTCGCATGCTTTGGTGGTAACGCATGGCGGGGTAATCAAACTATTACGCTGTCTTGCGCAGCAGCGCCCGTTAGACGAGCTCTTGAGCATGCAAGCACCTTTAGGTGAGCTGGTTACAATGCAATTAAGCACTCAGGATGATCAGTTAATGATTCAAGAGATGTATCAATGATGCCGTTTTGGATTGCCTTACAGTTTTTGACGATTTTACCTGTACAGCTTGATCGCATGCCGACAGCA
The DNA here is from genome assembly GCF_029967895.1 of Acinetobacter sp. V89_7. Classification (NCBI taxonomy): domain Bacteria; kingdom Pseudomonadati; phylum Pseudomonadota; class Gammaproteobacteria; order Moraxellales; family Moraxellaceae; genus Acinetobacter; species Acinetobacter sp. V89_7. The sequence goes on along the minus strand of NZ_JASCAJ010000004.1, from coordinate 28,081 downwards.
GAAGAAAATGCGCGGGCTGTATTGTTTTATCCTGTGGTTGGGCTACTTTTAGGTGGGCTTTTATATGCTCTGGCGCTGCTTCTTGTACCAGTGCCAATCATTTTAACAGCAGTGTTCATAACGCTTTTCTGGATAGGCCTGACAGGCGGATTGCATCTTGATGGTTTGGCAGACACGGCCGATGCATGGGTGGGTGGCTTTGGAGACAAGACCCGAACGCTTGACATTATGAAAGACCCTGCATGCGGGCCTATAGGTGTATTAAGCTTAATTGCGCTGGTTCTTGTTAAATTGTGTTGTGTATATTTGCTTTTGATGCAAAGTCAGACACTATTTTTAATTTTTGTGCTGGCACTGAGCCGCGCGGTCCCTATATTACTGTTTTTGAGCACACCTTATGTACGCGAAAAAGGCTTAGGGCGCGATGTTGCGGCAAGAATTCCTAAATTGTATGCATACTTGATTTCAATCTTGATTGCACTGGGAGGCATCAACTGGGGCTTACGAGGTATGTTGGCTGTCTTGGTTTCGATAACGACCATTATTTTTTTGCGTAGATGTTTTATCAAACGTATCGATGGCATCACAGGAGATACCATCGGGGCGAGTATTGAAATTGTTGAAGCCATGCTCATCTTAAGCTTTGTTTTGCTTGGCTATTATTTGCTTTAATCCGACTTTGGTGATGAGAGTTTCAATTAACCTAGTAACTTGATGACCAGATGAATCAGGCTCGGACCAGCCACCACCATAAAAATACCAGAAAGTACCATCGTGAGGCTGGCAATCACGCCTTCATCTTTATGCCGGGCATAGGCTTTACTGGTGCCAAAACCATGCGCTGCATTGCCTAAAGAGGCACCTTGTGCCAGCGTAGAGCGTAAGCGCAAAATCGCCAATACCACATCACCGAGTACCATGCCTGTAATTCCGGTGATCATGGTAAAAACAATCACCAGTTGCACCGATCCACCGATGTGTGCCGTGAGTGCCATGGCAAATGGTGTGGAAATTGAGCGCGACATTAAACTAAGCGTGGTTTGCTCATCAAAATGAAACCATCTTGCCAGATAAAATGCACTCACAATACCCGCCGTCATACCAATACATATTCCGAATCCGATTGCCAATGCATGACGACGGATGATACCCCGATATTCATAAATTGGAATAGCAAACGCGACAGTAGCTGGGCCAAGCATCCACACAATCCACTGGTTATCTTGCATATAGGTGTTATAGGAAATATTGAAAGCCACCAATATAAGTATGATGATGGCCGGCAATAAAATGGCGGGTGAAAGCAGTAAATAGGGAAAGCGTTGGTGTAGGGCTTTGACCAGCACGTAACCAGCGAAGGTTCCGATTAAACACAAAAGTGATAGCATCATGACAATGACTCACTTTTACTGTTACCTTTGCCAAAGCGAAACGTATGTTGAAGCCATTGTTCAAGCTTAAAGCACAAATGGACTGTATATACGGTTGCAAGCATGACGCATACTGTACCAAGTACGACCGCCGTGATGAGCTGCAAGCCTTCGCTAAGAAAAAGCACTTTATAGTTCATTAGCCCGACCACACAGGGAACAAAAAATAGAACCAGTTCGCTCAAAATAAAATCTGAGCCCGATTTAATCCAGTTCAGCTTAAAAGTTCCACTGAGTAATCCGAGCAACACCAAAAATAACCCAATCACACCAGCCGGAATCGGAAGTTGAAACAGCTTTTGAATCAGTGATCCTATCCACCACAGCATGATCAAAAGGCCGATCTGTAAACTTATTTTTGCCAAAACCGAATAACGTGAGTTCATCACCAGAAGTATCCTAAACTTATGCGGGAGAAAGTGATGTAATTAGTTTAAATCGACTTTTTATATCAAATTATGAATAATAAAATTATAATTATGCTGTATTGGAATGTTTGATTGTGGATATTAAAGCCTTAAAAATTTTTGTGCAGATTGTTCAATCGCAAAGTTTTACACTTGCGGCTGAACATATGTTTGTAACTCAACCGACCGTAAGTAAGGCCATTTCTCTTTTAGAGAATGAACTCGGAACAGCACTATTTAAAAAAGGCGAGGCAGGGCGTAAGCGTGAAATTGAACTGACCTATACTGGTGAACTGGTTTATCAGCATGCATTAAAAATTTTAGCTGAACAAAAGAAAATCTATGAAACCCTAGAAGATATCAAGCAGCTCAAAAAGGGCAAGTTAACTTTAGGTTTACCTCCTTTAGGCTCGGTTCTACTTACTCCTTTAATTGCAATGTTTCATAAACAGTATCCCAACATTGAATTAAGTTTTTTAGAAGTAGGTTCCAATACCATTGAGCAGGCGATTTTAGCGAAAAAAATTGATGTTGGAATTTTATTGAGTCATCTCAATCCGGTACTGGCGACCATACCCATTATCGATTCTCCTCTGTATTTACTTGCAGCAAAAGATTCATACTGGAAACATCATGAAGCTGTGGTATTGAGTGATTTACGTGAAGAGTCATTTTTGTTGTACGACGATAGCTTTACCCTGAACCATTTAATTTTACAAGCAGCACAACTTGAAGGCTTTCAACCCAAAATCGTATGTAAAAGTAGTCAGTGGGATTTTATTGCCAAGCTAGTCGAGTTTTCGATGGGTGTTGCACTTTTGCCAAAAATTTATTGTGATCAACTTGATGTATCCAGATTTACGATAATCCCTTTGATCAACACACCGCTACGCTGGACCTTAAGTATGGCATGGAATACCTCCGTACCCATGACTAGCGCTACCCAAGCGTGGTTAAAGATTGTAGAGCAACATAAGCAGCACATAGGGTTTAAAAAATAACTTGAACAAATTATAAAATAATATATTATAAAAATATATATTGTTTGGTGAGGCTAAGCACATGCACGAAGTTCTGTTGGCTTTTTTTGGAGGTACGCTTCTGGGGCTTGCTGTTGTTGGATATCTATATGTTCATGGGCGCATTGCCGGCATTAGTGGTCTGATTGCACAACAATTCGGTTCGGGCTTGTCAACAAAGTCACCTGCATTTTGGTTTTTGTCTGGACTCATTCTCACCTCATTTGTAGTCGGGCTATTCTGGCAACCAGAAATTCAGCTTAATAGTCATCCCTTGATACTGATTGTTGCGGGTTTACTGGTGGGATTTGGTACACGTTTGGGATCAGGATGTACCAGTGGACATGGCATATGTGGCTTAAGTCGATTGTCATTACGCTCATTCATGGCAACATTTACCTTTATGCTCACCGGTTTTATCACGGTTTATGTATTACGTCATATCATTGGAGGATTCTAATGAAAAATCTCCTTGCATTTGCTTTTGGTGCTTTATTTGCTTTGGGTCTGTTAATCTCTGGTATGTCGAACCCTGCTAAAGTTTTGTCTTTTTTAGACTTATTTGGAAATTGGGATATCAGCCTTGCCTTTGTTATGCTGGGTGCTATTGTGGTCGCATTTCTGCCGTTTCAGCGCGCCATCAGACACCCAAAAACTTGGTTAGGTGAAAAAATTGATTTGCCTTCAAATCAGCAAATAGATAAAAAACTCATTAGTGGTGCGATCTTGTTTGGTGTGGGCTGGGGGATCGCAGGTGTATGTCCTGCACCTGCATTGACATTGATTGGGCTTGGGCACTTTCAGGTTTTGTATTTTGTAGTTGCCATGTTGATTGGCATGTATATTCATCGTAAATGGTTTGGAGTATAAGCCCATGTCTCTTATGAAGCCGCAAGTAACTGCATTTTTTGATGAGTCAACCAAGACTTTCAGCTATGTAGTGACTGATCCAGACACCAAAATCAGTGCCATCATAGATAGCGTGCTGGATTACGATGCTGCATCTGCAACCACATCGACCGTACATGCCGATCAGATTGTTGAGTATGTCAATCAACATCGCCTTAGTATTGCTTGGATTCTTGAGACACATGTACACGCTGACCATTTAACGGCTTCGCAATATTTAAAAGAGCAGCTGGGTGGCCGAGTGGCCATGAGTGAAAAAATTAGTACGGTACAAGACACCTTTAGCCACATCTATCATCTAAATGCAGAAGCATTCAAAGCAAAGCATACTTTTGATTATTTGTTTAAGGACGGTGAACAATTTCAAATTGGTAATTTACAGGCTTACAATATTCCAACGCCAGGGCATACGCCCGCTTGTTTAAGTTATGTGATTGGCGATGCTGTGTTTGTAGGAGATACCCTGTTTATGCCAGACTACGGCACCGCGCGCTGTGATTTTCCTAAAGGCAGTGCAAGCCAGTTATTTGACTCGGTACAACGCTTATATCAATTGCCTGAATCCACACGGATGTTTTTGTGTCATGACTATTTGCCAGAGAGCCGAAAAGACTATGTGTACGAAACTGATGTGCGTACGCAAAAGGTTCACAATGTGCATATACATGAAGGTACATCTAAATTCGATTTTGTCGAAATGCGTCAGGCGCGTGATGCAACATTGGCAATGCCCAAACTTATTTTACCGGCGATTCAGATCAATATGAATGCGGGGAAATTTCCAGAACCGGAAGCCAATGGTCAGCGTTACCTCAAACTTCCTTTGAATTACTTTAAAGTCTAAATTATGTCTAATCTTGAAGATCCGCGCGTTTTACTCGCGCTTGAACGTACTTTACTGGCATGGAACCGAAGCAGTCTTGCCCTGATTGCTTTTGGTTTTTTAATTGAAAAATCGACACTTTTGGTACATTTGATTGATCCAGTGCGTTATCACGACAAAATTATTTTCAATCGCTGGTTAGGCGTGATCGTGATCGTGATGGGCGTTGTGGTCAGTATTCTTTCGATCCAGCAGTATCGAATAGCACTACGTTCTCTTACACCGCTCGAAATGATACCTGGGTACAAAACCAATCTTGCCAGTGTATTAAGCTATTTCACCATTTTAGGTGCAATTATGCTGATTATTTCATTTTGGATGTAGTTTTTAACAGTAGCCCTCGAGAGGACTACTGTTACCTAAAAAATAATATTGAAGCGCTTAATAACACGCTTATTATACGGGCCACCTAAAGCTGGCCTGTATCTGATGTGCCCAAGGGCAATATTAGACATTATGATTGCTGCGGATCGTATTGTTTTTCCTTAATCAATAATGCTGGAATTACACCGCAAATCAAATAGGCAGCGCCCATGACTAAAAAGCCTAAGCCGATGGAGCCGCCCGAGGCTAAAAAGCCAATAGTCGCAGGTGCAATTGCCGCACCCAAACGACCCACATTGTATGCGCCACCTGTAGCACTACCGCGAATATGGGTAGGGAAGCTTTCTGTCATATAGGTGGCATTCACGCCGTAAGGAATACCATATAAGAAGCCAAACGCAATCAAAAGGAAAAGAATATTATCTGGGGAGTTGTAAAACACAATGAGTGGAAGAAAAATTGCAGTTCCAATGGCACCAAAGGCATAGGTAAAACGCCGTCCAAGTTGATCTGCCATATAACCTGCAAGAATTTTACCTAAGATCATTGCGCTGTATGTTCCGACCATGTAGGCAGTCATTTCCTTAAACTTCATGCCTAACTCACTTTCAAGGTAAGAGGGCATCCAGTTATTTACGCCATAATAGCCAAATTGCAAGAAACCCGCAGTTAAAGCCCACAAAATAAACATCTTACGGTTTCGTGGTTCTGCAAAAATGCGTTTTAACGCACTCTCTTGCGTGTTGGTATCTTGCCCAGTTAAATCGTTGCGAGAATGATACCAAGCTTGTGGTTCGGGAACTAAAAAATGCATCAAGACTGCAAGGAGTACCGGCACGATCGCAACGTAAAATAGCATTCTCCAGCCATGATCCGGAATAATCCAGCCTGCAAGTAGAGTTGCCACAATATATCCAACCGTCCAGCCCGCTTGAAGTGTACCCAGAACAGTTGTACGGTAGCGAGTTGGCACATACTCGGCCATGAGAGTATTACAGGCAATATAAAGTGAGCCTAAACCCAATGATGCAAAAAATCTTAAGATACTAAATTGTATAAAATTTTGTGTGAGTCCTAGTCCACAAGTCAGTACTGAAAACAGCAAAATCGAAATCACAACAATCCGAACTCGCCCGAATTGATCACAGGCCCAACCGCCAAAAATTCCACCAATTGCCATTCCCGCAAGGGTAAAGCTACCGAGCATACCTGCTTGAACAGAACTTAATTGGAACTCAGCCTTGATGCTATTAAGGCTGTATGACAGCAACATCAGGTCGGCACCATCGACTAAAAGGGCAAGAAAAGCAAAAAAGAATGCGATTTTCCATGTATGAGGGCTGAGATTGACCTTATTTTTCATATTTTTCACTGCTCTGTTCCTTAAGCACCACAACCGATATATCTCGTTAGCATTGATGGCAGTGCGAGATGAAATCGATGAATTTTCCGGATAGTAAAACAAGAAAATTATATTTTCAATTAAAATAAAATTAAATATCGCTATGCGGTATAATATTTTCTTATATAAGATGATGTTTTTGCTTACAAATCTTTTGTGTTAGGAGATTTAATCTTTTATTCAGTTTTTAAATCAATTTGATGTTTCATTAAATATCTGTATTATTGATTTTTCATATCGCTATGCGAAATATTTTGCTAGTGTTTAACTTTTAATACGCCATAATAATGGAAATAAGAATGGGTGCACTTCAAGGAATCCGTGTTTTAGATTTAACTCGTGTTTTGGCTGGCCCGTGGTGTGGTCAAGTACTTGCAGATTTGGGCGCCGAGGTCATCAAGGTTGAGCGGCCAAAAAAAGGCGATGATACGCGTGCTTGGGGGCCACCTTGGATGAAAGACAACACAGGCCAAAATACCCAAGAGGCTGCTTACTATCAGTCGACCAACCGCAATAAACTTTCGGTCGCCATTGATATTTCTACGCCTGAAGGGCAAGAGCTTGTTCGCAAACTTGCAAAAGAATCTGATGTTTTGATTGAAAACTATAAAGCGGGTTCACTGAAAAAATATGGTTTAGATTATCAAACCTTGGCAGAAATAAATCCTAAACTGATTTACTGCTCAATCACCGGTTTTGGTCAAACTGGCCCACGTGCACAAGAGCCGGGCTATGATTTTATCATTCAGGGTATGGGCGGTCTGATGTCTGTTACAGGTGAGAGAGACGATTTACCCGGTGGCGGCCCGCAAAAACTTGGGATTGCATTTTCAGACATTACCACGGGCCTATATGCGGCCATTGCCATTCAAGCTGCGATCATAGATCGATATACGTCCGGGCTTGGCCAATATATCGATATGGCTTTGCTCGATGTGCAAATCGCAACACTTGCCAATCAAGGCATGAATTATTTGGCATCGGATCAAATTCCAGTTCGCTATGGCAATGCGCATGCCAATATTGTGCCGTATCAAGTCTTTCAGGCGTCTGATCGGGATTTTATTATAGCCTGTGGTAACGATTCACAGTTTATCAACTTATGCACCGCGATTGATCGTTCAGATCTGGCACGAGATCCACGTTTTAAACGTAATGCCGACCGGATCGCGCATCGAGAGCAAATTATTTCAGAGTTAGCGCATCATTTTAAAAACAAAAAGGCCGATGAATGGGTGAGAAAAATTCATGCTGCGCATGTTCCCGTTGGGCTAATTAATGATTTGAAGCAGGCTTTTGAAGAGCCACAGGTACGAGAGCGAAATATGCTGATCAAGATGGAGCATCCTCAGCGAGATGAGCTCACCATTGTGGGTTCACCCATTAAAATGTCGAGAACACCAGTTGAGTACAAACTTGCGCCACCCACTTTGGGTCAGCATACCAAAACAGTACTTGGGCGTTTTTTATCTTCAGATGAGCTTCAAAAATTATCGCAGCAAGGCGTGATTGAATAGTTAGCTTGAATTATTGAGTAAAAGAGGCTGGGCATTTGTCGCTTCTTTTGCTATTCCCAGAATAATTAGATTATAATTTTCGCAATGCGAAACATTAATTGAGTTGAGTGCACTCATTCTTATGACAGATTTAAATGACATTGAACATAATGAAAAATTATTAGCCCCGCTGCGTCATGAATTGCTTCATCCCATCGAAGATATGCAAGATGAAGATGACCGACAATTTATCACGGCTTTGGCGCGTGGTCTGGAATTATTGCGCTGTTTCTCTGCCAAACAACCGCATTTAGGTAATCAAGAATTGTCACAGATGACAGGCTTGCCCAAACCTACAATTACTCGCTTGACACATACCTTGTCGCGTTTGGGGTATATTCGTCAGGTGCCGAATTCAACCAAATTTCAATTGTCTGTTGGCGTCTTGGCGTTTGGTTATTCCATGCTTTCCAATGTCTCCATCCGTTCAATTGCTCAGCCCTATATGAAAGATCTGGCCGATTATGCCGGTGCTGCTGTGGCCATGTCGACCCGCGATCGACTCAACATGATTTATCTGGATGTTGTGCAAGGTAAAGGTAATGTTACCATGCGCCGTCAGGTCGGAACATATTTACCCATTCACCTCAGTTCGATGGGGCGTGCCTGTCTTGCTGCTATGCCTGAAGATGAGCGCGACTTTCTGTTAAACGCGATTCGTAGCAAGCATAAAGAAGACTGGATTAAAATTAATCGTGATCTGGATAAAGCATTTCGTGATTACCAAGATTTTGGTTACTGTTTTTCGATAGGCGACTGGCATAAGGATGTTAATTCGGTGGCGGTGCCACTCATGCATGAGCAACATGGATTACTGGTATTTAATTGTGGTGGGCCAAGTTTCATTATGAAGCGAGAGAAACTCGAAGAAGATATTGCACCGCGCTTATTGCATATGGTCAATAACATCAAGACAGAAATTAGCTGATTTTTTACTATCACGCTGATTTCTAAAGCTGTTAAGCCTGCTTTGATAGTAAAGTACTTTTACTGTCGAGGTAGGCAATCCATAAGGTCAGACCTCCAAAACCAATGCCGATCAAACATACGCCATGCCATCCTGAATGTCGCCAAGCATAACTTTCGATCACTGTGCCGAGTGCGCCACCAAAAAAATAAGCCGTCATATAAATTGCGTTAAAGCGTGATTTCAACACCTGATTCAATCGAAAGACAATACTTTGATTGGTGACATGAAGCGCCGATAATGAGGCATAAATCAAAAGAGTTGCCAAAATATAAAATATAAAAGAGACAGGTAAAAATAAAAAAAGGATCCAGCTCCCAATAAAGCCACCAGCAGAGATATAGGATATCCAGTGGACATTACGCTCATTTAAATGATGACCAGCCAGATTTGCAACCAAAGTTCCTAAAATGCCCACAAAGCCGAACAGTCCGATACTAAAATCAGAAAAATGATAGGGCGCAGGCGCAAGTAGTAAAGACATTGTAGTAAATACCATGCTCACACTCGCAAAAATTAAAAAACCAAGTGCGGCGCGTCGGGCCAAGCAGGGTGAATTTTTTAATAATACTGGAATAGAAACAAGCGTTTTCATATAGCTCTGTCGCTGTGTGGCGGGAAACACATCGAGCTTGCGATATAACATAAATGCAATCATGAGCAAGGCGATTCCGCTGATCACATAAATGATTTGCCAGTGCCAGAGCGTAGAGGCCAAACCAGATAATGACCGAGCTAATAAAATTCCAAGCATGAGTGCGCTAATTAAAAAACCAACCACACGGCCACTTTGTGTAATAGGCACCAGACTGGCTGCAAGTGGCAGGAGTAGCTGAGCAGAAACTGAAAATAATCCAGTTAAAATTGTGCCTACGATCATCCATCCCAAGCGATCTGCGCTTCCGGTAATGAGCAGTCCACAGGCGGCAAGCACCATCAAAATAACCACCAATTGACGCTTTTCTAACAGATCTCCAAGTGGCATCAACACCAATAAACCAATGGCATAGCTGATTTGAGCACATGTGGGAATCCAAGCAACCGATGTTTCTGGAAGTGCAAGAGATAGCGCAATGGAATGAATAAGCGGTTGGCTAAAATAATTACTACCCGAACAAATTCCCGCTGCAATCGCCATGAGTATTAATGTAGGCGTATAAAATGAACAAGATCTCATAAAACCAGACGGCCAATTGCTGTGCTTACAGAATTTAAGAGTAATAAATTTAAATTGTATTTACAATTAAATAAAACATTATTTTGCTATGCGGTACTTTAATTTGATATAAACATGAATCATGTGTCAGATGCATATATTACAGAATGAGGGATGCTATGGGAGCCTTAACAGGATTTAGGGTGTTGGATTTAAGCCGTATACTTGCTGGGCCTTGGTGTAGCCAGATTCTTGCAGACTTAGGTGCAGAGGTCATCAAAATTGAAAAGCCATTTCAAGGCGATGATACGCGTATCTGGGGCCCACCGTTTTTAAAAACCGATCAGGGTGAAGATTCAAATGAGTCAGCCTATTATTTATCTGCAAATCGCGGTAAATATTCGGTGGCCATTGATATGGCAAGCGTTGAAGGTCAGGCTCTCATTAAAAAAATGGTACTTGAAAGTGACGTTCTACTCGAAAATTACAAAGCGGGTTCTTTAAAAAAATACGGGCTGGATTATGAAAGTTTAAAAGAAATTAACCCTAAACTGGTGTACTGCTCAATCACTGGATTTGGTCAAAAAGGCCCACGTGCTCAGGAGCCAGGTTACGACTTTATTATTCAAGGTTTGGGCGGGATGATGAGTGTGACGGGGGAGCGCGATGATTTACCAGGTGGCGGCCCTCAAAAAGCAGGTTTAGCTTTTGCAGATTTAACCACAGGGTTATACGCTGCGATTGCAATTCAGGCTGCTTTGTTGTCTCGTGTGAGTACCGGTGAGGGGCAGCATATTGATATGGCTTTGCTCGATACACAAGTGGCTTCACTTTCTGTATTGGCCATGAATTATTTAACTTCAGAAAAAATACCGGGCCGTTTGGGTAATGCGCACGCAAATATTGTACCGTACCAGGTATTTAAAGCCTCTCAAGGCGAATTTATTATTGCATGTGGCAATGACCAACAGTTTAAGGCCTTATGTGAAAGTATTGAGCGTCCAGAGCTGGCTGTAGATTCAAGATTCAAACAAAACAAGGGAAGAGTGACGCATCGTGATGAACTTGTAGAGATCTTGCAGCAACACTTTATGAGCAAGCCTGCACAGGTCTGGGTAGAACGGATTCATGCTGTGCAAGTACCTGTTGGCATGATCAATAATCTTCAACAAACGCTTGAAGAAGAGCAGGTGCGTTTTCGTGAAATGGTTGTTCAAATTGAACATCCGCTTAAGAAAGACTATGTATCGATTGGCTCGCCAATCAAACTCTCAAAAACTCCGGTGCAATACACCAAAGCACCGCCGTTTTTGGGTGAAGACACTGATCTTATCTTACAGCGTTTTGTTTCGCCGCAAGAACTTGCGCAGCTCAAAGATCAGCGTGTTGTACAGCAAGGTTAATAACGCAGTGAGGTGTGAGGCAGCGCGTATCATGATTTAGTTAAGATCACAGGCTCTCAGTCAGCGCATCTTGAATACTATGCACCATATATTTCAAACGTGGTCCGATCTCGTCGACTAATTTTTCTGCGCTGAGCAAATAAGAAGGCGAGCCGCAGTTAAATACATAAATGCCGTGCTTTAAACTGACGAGGGGTACTGCAACTGAGTTAATGCCTTGTTGCCAATCGCCCAGAGACAAACAATATCCGTGCTGGGCGTACTCATCAAATGCTTTTTTGAGCATCATTTCAATTTGTGGCCATTCTTCAGGATGTTTCTTCTGAATCGCCTTAAGTAAGCGTTTACGTTCAAATTCTGGTGTCGCAGCAAGACAAGCTCGTCCCATAGAACTGCTATAAAGTGGTAAGGTGGAACCAATCGGGCGACGAATTTTACTATTGGTTTGAACAACATCCAGATAGAGCATATTTAGACGATCACGCGCTGCCAATGCAACGGGTGCCTGAGCATATTGGCTCATTTCTTCCATATAGCGATGTGCAGTACTACGCACAGTTAAATTCGATAGCGCGGCATAACCCAAAGACAATACGCCAATATCCAGCATATATTTTGGAGAATCTGGCATTTGTTTTAAATAGCCTAAGCAAACCAGCGTATTGGTTATTCTGGCAATGGTAGGTTTAGGTAGTCCTGTCATTTTTGCCAGCTCGAGATTACCAAGAACTTGGTGCTGTAAAGAAAAACAACGCAGAAGTTCAAGGCCACGTGCCAAAGACGCAATAAACTGAGGATTGTTTTCTCGATGAATATGGGAAATTGGATCTAAACGAATTTCATCAAAATTGAGTGGTTTATCATTTTTTTTAAGTTCAGTACTTTGCGACATTCCATGCTCAAACAGAAGGCTAAAGACCGATAATAGAGCATTTCATTTTGTATTGTAAGTATCATCCATTCATCGCAAGATACGATGAATGGATCTGATGAATACATGTAGGGCAGATCAATTATCCAGAAACATTTTCAATGACCATCGCTAAGCCTTGTCCTACACCAATACACAAGCTCACCACCGCATACCGTTTATTACGACGCTGAAGTTCTCTAGCAACCGTAAGAGCTAAACGTGCACCGGAAGCGCCCAGTGGATGACCGATCGCAATTGCTCCGCCGTTTGGGTTTACACGCGGGTCATCGAACGAAAGGCCTAATCCCTTTAAACATGAGAGTACTTGTGAGGCAAAGGCTTCATTAATTTCGATAATATCTAAATCATCTAGCGTAAGTCCTGCACGCTGTACTGCTTTTTTGATGGCTTCAATTGGGCCAGCACCCATAATTCGAGGTTCAATACCTGCTGCTGCCGCAGAAAGTATTTTAGTCATAGGCTTTAATCCATATTTTTGACCTGCCTGTTCAGAACCGATCAGCAGTGCTGCTGCTCCATCATTAATCCCTGATGCATTACCTGCTGTCACTACACCACCTTCAAAAAGAGGCTTAAGTTTACTCAAGGCATCGAGGGTTGAGCTTGGGCGAGGGTGTTCATCTTCGCAGATGAGTTTAGGTGGCAGTTTTTTACCCTGAGGCACTTCAACAGGCGTGATTTCGTCAGTAAAAAAACCATCTTGTTTGGCTTGCTGGTATTTTGCCTGTGAATCTGCTGCAAACTGATCGGCCTGTGCACGGTCTATACCATATTCCACCGCGACATTGTCGCCTGTTTCAGGCATGGAGTGCCCACCAAACTGCGCGGTAATTTTTTTATTTGGGAAGCGGGTACCAATGGTGGTGTCATAAATTTTTGCTTCGCGGCTAAACGCACTTTCTGCCTTGCCCATCACAAATGGCGCTCTAGACATGCTTTCTACTCCACCCGCAATGTATAAATCGCCTTCACCACAGGTAATTGCACGTGCCGAATCGATGACTGCCCCAAGGCCGCTCGCACAGAGACGATTGATCGTCTGACCCGGTACCGTTACGGGTAAGCCTGCGAGTAATGCAGCATGCCGCGCAATATTGCGACTGTCTTCACCCGCTTGATTGGTATCCCCTAAAATAACATCTTCAATGTCTGCACCCGGTACGCCGGTTTTTTCAATGAGTCGTTGAATGACCAATGCGGCCAAATCGTCTGGTCGAATCGAGGCCAATTCACCTGCATGGCGACCAAATGGTGTACGTAATCCGTCGTAAATATATGCATTTAACATGTCTGAAATCCTGAATTATGATGCGCTATAGGTAAGGGGTAATTGTAATGTCACTCTACGTTGCAGCCATGGACTAGGTCGATAACGTGGGTCTAGGGTAAGTGCTGAGATGCGCGTTAGAATCAGTAAAATCTTATCGGCGCCCAGTACTTCACCCCACTCAATTGGGCCGTGTGGATAGCCTAAGCCCAAACGTACTGCTGCATTGATGTCATCTACGGTTGCAATACTTTGCTGAGCCATGTCACAGCCCAAGTTAATCACCATGGCCAGTACGCGCTGCGCAACAAAGCCAATACTTTCTGCAATCGTGCTTGCACCAACGCCGTCAAGGTTGAAAATAGAATGTGCAGCTTGGCAAAGTTCTGGTCGCGTTATCAGTGAAGGCATCAATGTTCGATGGCGCTCAAGCCCATACAGTAGATCAATCGCAACGCATTGTTTGGCATCGAGTCCTAATCGCTTTGCGGTATGTGTTGTATCTTCGCCGTAGCAGGCCAATAAACATAAGCTGTCTGGCTGCGGTGTTGCGCCGTTATCCAATGTGATCTGCTGTTGTTTTAAATAATCCATCAGGGCATCTTGGTCGGCCGTATAATCTGCTGCAATCCAGACCGCTGGATATTGCTCAAGCCGAGCGACATGTGAGGGGGCGGCTTCATTGGTTTTTTTACCAGCTTCATAACGATAAAAGCCCTGACCGGTCTTACGTCCAAGTTGTTTACCCGCTAAAAGTTGTTGGGTAAGCGGGTTTGGACGATAGCGTGGCTCTTGATAATATTGCTGATAAATAGACTCCATGACAGGATGTGATACATCTAATCCGGTCAGATCGAGTAGCTCAAATGGCCCCATTTTAAAGCCAACACCCTCTCTTAATATCCGGTCAATTTCGCTGAACGTTGTAACCGATTCATTGAGTATTTTCAGTGCTTCAGTGCCATAGCCACGGCCGGCATGGTTTACGATAAAGCCCGGTGTGTCTTTTGCCACAACTGCCCGATGTCCAAATGCATGAGACAGTTGAGTCATGGTCTCTACATGTTTTGCATCGGTTTTTAAACCTTGTATGACTTCGACCACTTTCATAAGTGGAACAGGGTTAAAAAAATGATAACCAATTACACGCTCTGGAACACGACACTGCGCCGAAATCGCAGTCACAGACAGGGATGAGGTATTAGAAGCTAAAATCGTGCTGTCTGGCACAATCTCTTCAAGCTGCTGCATTAAGGCCTGTTTGATGTCTAGCCGCTCAATAATTGCCTCAATAATCAGATCACATACTTTCAGATCAGGTAGGCTTTCGGTCACGATCAGGCAGTCGATGGCCTTTTGAGCCTGTTCAGACGTGATTTTATTTTTTTCGACCAGTTTATTGAGGGTTTCAGCCAGTTTATTTTTGGCTTGTAAGGCTGCGCCATCTTTAGTGTCATACAAATAGGTGGTATGTCCTGATTGAGCTGCAATTTGGGCAATTCCACTGCCCATAATGCCGACCCCAATAATCCCTATATGTTGTATTTGCTGTGTCATACCGTCGTTCCTCGGGTATTTGATTATTCTCTTAAACGTTGCACAAGTTTAAAAATTATTTGCCCTGATAAACGGGTTTGCGTTTTTCCATAAAGGACTGAATACCTTCAGATTTATCTTGTGTTGAAAAAAGCAGTTGAAAAGACTTCCGTTCTAGTGTCAGCCCTGCATTGAGAGGTACATCTTCACTGTGTAGCGCTACTTCTTTAATCTGCTGTAGCGCGATAGGCGGCATTGCGGCAAGGTTTTCTGCCATTTTGATTGCAGTTGTAATCGTGTCTGCATCTTCGGTCACTTGAGATACCAGCCCAATACGATAGGCTTCATCGGCAGGTACCAATACACCAGTCATGATCATGCGCATGGCGTGAAATTTACCGACCGCACGAAACAGGCGCTGCGTTCCTCCTGCACCCGGCATAAGTCCCACTTTAATTTCTGGCTGGCCAAAATTAGCACTTTTTCCTGCGATGATAATGTCACTATGCATGGCAAGCTCACAACCACCACCCAAGGCAAAGCCGTTCACTGCTGCAATAATTGGTTTTGGACACTGCGCAATGGCATTCCAGTAACGTTCGGTGTGTCTGAGCAACATCTCTGTAGAGGTGGCATTTGCCATTTCTTTTAAATCTGCACCCGCAGCAAATACTGAGTCTCCACCAGTGAGTACAATCGCATGAATATCATCATTAAAGCTTAAATCGTTAAATGCTCGAGCCAAATCTTTACGGATTTGCGTATTGAGCGCATTTTTTGCTTCTGGTCGATTAATTTTCACAACGGCTATGTTTTTAACTGAATAATCGACTTCTACGAAACATTCCTGTTGAAGATTTGTCATTTTATTATCCTTGATTTCGCACATCAAAACACTGTTCCTCATATCATGCGTATTTGTGATTTTTTTTCAAGCACTTTTTCCTTAATTGCGTATCATTTTTAAAAGATAAACAAAATAAAGCATCAAAAATTCAAAATTACGATAAAAAATTTCGTTTAACGAAATTTATTTTTAAAAAGTATTGTAAATTTGGTTTTAGTTCTCGTAGTATGAAATTAGTTCAAATTATTTTAGATATGTGAATTTGGTGGACAGGGAGAACACACATGATCCGCGATGATGGAATGTTGCAGCAGTTACTTTCAACCATTCGAGACTTTGTCCGCAATGAATTGATTCCCAGAGAGCACGAAGTAGATGAAAATGACCGTATTCCACAGGATATCGTGCAGCAAATGCGTGAAATGGGCCTATTCGGATTAACCATTCCAGAAGAATATGGCGGCCTTGGTATTACCATGGAAGAAGAGGTCAATGTTGCATTTGAATTGGGACATACATCGCCAGCGTTTCGTTCACTGATTGGAACAAATAATGGCATTGGCTCGAGTGGCTTAATTATTGATGGTACAGATGAACAAAAGCAGAAATACCTGCCCAAATATGCCAGCGGTGAGATTATTGGTTCGTTTTGCCTCACTGAACCAGAAGCAGGATCTGATGCAGCATCCTTAAAAACGACAGCAGTGAAAGACGGTGACTTTTATGTGATCAATGGAACCAAACGCTACATCACCAATGCACCACATGCTGCAACCTTTACCGTGATGGCGCGAACCAATCTAGAGATCAAGGGGGCAGGAGGAATTTCAGCATTTTTGGTTGAGGCCAATACACCAGGAATATCGTTAGGAAAAATCGACAAGAAAATGGGCCAGAAAGGCTCACATACCTGTGATGTTATTTTTGAAAATTGTCGTGTTCCGGCTTCAGCACTCATTGGAGGCGTAGAGGGCGTTGGCTTTAAAACCGCAATGAAGGTACTCGATAAAGGGCGCTTACATATTGGTGCGTATAGTGTCGGAATTGCCGAGCGCATGCTCGATGATGCACTGCGCTATGCGGTAGAACGCAAACAATTTGGTCAACCAATTGCCAATTTTCAATTGATTCAAGCCATGCTTGCCGATTCAAAGGCTGAGATTTATGCAGCAAAATGCATGGTGCTTGATGCGGCCCGACGTCGTGATGATGGTCAGAATATCAGTACAGAAGCCTCATGTGCCAAGATGTTTGCTACTGAAATGTGTGGCCGTGTGGCAGATCGCTGCGTACAGATACACGGCGGCGCTGGATATATCAGCGAATATTCAATCGAACGTTTTTATCGAGATGTTCGTTTGTTCCGTTTATACGAAGGCACAACTCAGGTTCAACAGCTCATTATTGCCAAAAACATGATTAAGGATATTACACACTAAACAAAAGTATATGAGGCAGAGGATGCCTCATCATTTAATTGTCTGAGGAAATAGACATGACAACGGATACAATTACACAAGATCGTCCTGTTGCAGTGATTGAAACACCCAAAAAGATTTGGATTACCGCGTTTGTTTTTGCTTTTTTAGCGCTATTGTGCGATGGCGCAGACCTTGGATTTCTGGCATTAAGCTTAACTAGCTTAAAGGCAGAGTTTCACCTCACGGGAGTGCAGGCCGGCACTTTAGGCAGTTTGACTTTACTCGGATCGGCCATAGGCGGTTTGTTTGGTGGTTGGGCATGTGACCGTTTTGGACGAGTCAGAATTATTGTTTTTTTTGTTGCTTACTCGTCGATTCTCACCTGTGCGCTCGGATTTACACAATCTTATATGCAATTTGCATGTATACGTGTGCTTGGAGCAATGGGGCTTGGTGCGCTATATATCGCGTGTAATGTGCTGATGTCTGAAATGGTGCCTACCAAACACCGCACCACCGTTTTGGCAACACTCATGACCGGCTACACTTTAGGCTCATTGCTTGCAACCTTACTCGCGGGACATATTATTCCCGATCATGGCTGGCGCTATTTGTACTGGTTATCGATTACACCTATTGTTTTATCATTTTTCATGCATTTTATGGTGCCTGAGCCAGCATCATGGAAAATCTCATTCGAACGTCGTGCTCGTGTGCATGCCCAGCAACCAGCTGTAAAATCTACAAATCCATATCGGGAAATCTTTAAAGAGCGCCGTCATGGCGTCATGTTTTTACTTTGGGTGGTGAGTACAGGTGCCTTACAGTTTGGTTATTATGGTGTGAGTAACTGGTTACCTGCCTATTTAGAATCTGATCTTGGTATTAAATTTAAAGAGATGGCCATGTATATGGTCGGTACCTTTATGATCATGATCTTTGCCAAAATTATTGCCGGTATGATTGCCGACCGTTTGGGCAGACGCGCTGTTTTTGCCTTTGGTACGATTGGTACCGCACTGTTTATTCCGGTGATTGTTTATTTAAACACGCCTATGAATATCTTATGGCTCATGTTGATGTTTGGGTTTTTATATGGCATTCCGTATGCAATTAATGCCACATACATGACCGAAAGCTTTCCAACCTCAATGCGTGGCTCTGCCGTCGGGGGTGCCTATAACGTAGGGAAAGTGCTCTCTATTTTTTCTCCACTTACCATTGGCTATTTATCACAGCAAGGCTCTATTGGTCTAGGGCTACTCGTGATGGCTGCGGCGTACTTTATTTGTGGTGTCATTCCTTTGTTATTTATTAAAGATCGTTTGTTTAATCCACAAAAAGCAGATTAACTCTACGTAATTTTAAATGCGTAGAAAAGATTTCAAATGATTTTAGCAACAATAATGAGAACAATGGATCAATTAAAAAAGGTGTATCAATGAAAATGGAAGTTTTAGATTCGATACAAAATGACGTGGTTCAAACGCCTAAACGCATCTGGATGACTGCATTTATTTTTTGTTTTTTTGTTTTATTGTGCGACGGTGCCGACATCGGAATTTTGGCATTTACATTGACCAGCTTAAAGGCGGAGTTTGGCTTGACCAGTGTTCAAGCAGGAGCGCTGGGAAGCTGGTCAATTTTAGGCATGGCCATTGGCGGATTGGCGGGTGGTTGGGCCAGTGATCGTTTTGGTCGCGTCCGGATTATTGTGATTGCCACTGCCGCATTTGCAATTTTATCTGCATGTACGGGTTTTGCGCAGTCTTATACCCAAATCGCAATTTTAAGAACGATTACCTGCATGGGGCTGGGGTGCCTGTATATCGCCTGTAATACCCTAATGTCGGAATTGGTGCCAACCAAATATCGCACCACAGTTCTGGCCACACTCATGACGGGATATACCTTGGGCTCGTTAGTTATTACCGGGTTATCGGGTTGGATTATTCCAGAGTTTGGCTGGCGAATGCTGTATTTCATCACCATTATTCCCATTGTACTGGCTATTTTGATGTGGATGCTGGTACCAGAACCTGCCTCTTGGCAACGTGCACGTGAGTTAAAGTTGCATGCTGCACCCACAAATCATGCTCAATCGAAAAACCCGTATATCGCTCTTTTTAAAGATAAACAGCACGGCAGAATGCTGCTGCTCTGGTCGTTTAGTTCTGGATTTTTACTGTTTGGTTACTTTGGAGTCAGTAACTGGCTGCCTGCTTATCTTGAGGCCGAACTCGGCATCAAGTTTAAAGAGATGGCGGTATACATGATTGGTACTTTCATTACCATGATGTTTGCAAAAGTGGTGGCCGGTTTTGTAGCGGATCGTATTGGTCGACGCATTGTGTTTGCTTTTGGCACCTTTGGAACAGCCCTGTTTATACCGGTTGTCGTCTACTTTCATACCGCTCAAAACATTGGCTGGCTGATGCTGATCTTTGGTTTTCTCTACGGGATTCCGTATGCCATCAATGCGACCTATTTAACTGAAAGTTTTCCAACCTCGATTCGTGGTACAGCAGTGGGTGGTGCCTTCAACATCGGACGTATTGGGGCTATTTTTGCACCGATCGCGATTGGATATCTTGCCATGCACAACTCCATCGGTGCCGGATTGTTACTCATGGGCGTGGCTTATTTTATGTGTGGCCTCATCCCGACATTACTGATTAAGGATCGTTTATACGATCCGCAACGTGCGGATTGAATCCGGTTTGTTTATCGAAACCATTCAAGGAATAGATGATTATGGTGAATAAAATCACGACAAACATAGAGTCGGTCTTAAAATCGATTCCAGATGGTGCAACCATTATGACCAGCGGCTTTGGTACGACAGGGCAGCCCGAAGCCTTGATTGAAGCGCTCATTGATATTGGCACCAAAGATCTGACCATTATTAACAATAATGCATCTTCTGGGCCGGGAGGGCTCACCAAGCTATTTTTGGCCGGTCGAGTGAAAAAGTTAATCAGTTCGTATCCTAAATCCATCAGCTCGACAGTATTTGCAGATTTATATCGTGCAGGGAAAATTGAACTTGAACTGGTGCCTCAAGGTAATTTGGCCTGTCGAATTCAAGCTGCTGGCGCTGGTTTGGGTGCAATTTTTACCCCAACCGGCTATGGAACCAAAATTGCCGAAGGAAAAGAGACACGTCATATCAATGGTAAAAACTATGTACTTGAATATCCATTAGAAGCGGACTATGCCCTGATTTATGCAGATAAAGCGGATCGATGGGGAAATCTGACTTACCGAAAAGCTGCCCGAAACTTTGGTCCTATTATGGCCAAAGCTGCAAAACAGACCATTGTACAAGTGAATCAAACCGTTGAACTGGGAACACTCGATCCTGAATGTATCATTACCCCCGGGATTTTTGTTCAACATGTCGTTGCAGTAGGAGACATTTAATGCATGTTCAAAAAAGAAATCGCGAAGAAATTGCTGCGCTCATTGCACAGGATATCCCTGATGGTGCCTACGTAAATTTAGGAATTGGCCTTCCTACGCATGTGGCGAAATATTTGCCAAAGGACAAAGAGATTTTCTTGCACTCGGAAAATGGTGTCTTGGCATTTGGTCCACCACCTATGGCAGGTGCAGAAGATCCCGATCTGGTCAATGCAGGAAAAGAGTTGGTGACGCTCCTTGATGGTGGATGTTTTATGCATCACGGTGATTCGTTTGACATTATGCGTGGCGGCCATCTGGATATTTGTGTGATTGGAGCATTTCAGGTGGCAATCAATGGAGATCTGGCCAATTGGCACACAGGGCGAGTCGATGACTTACCTGCGGTGGGCGGCGCAATGGATCTGGCAGTTGGTGCAAAAAGCATTTTTGTATATATGGAACACATCACCAAAAAAGGTGAACCCAAAATTGTGGAAACACTACATTATCCGATTACTGGGCAGCAATGTGTGGATCGAATTTACACCGATCTATGTGTGATTGAGTTAAAAGCAGGTCAGGCGCATGTCATTGAAATGGTCGACGGACTAACATTTGAAGCATTGCAGGCTGTGACCGGATGTAAATTAACTGATGCAAGAGCCGCTGCATGATGATGTGATCAGTACAGCAATGTGATCTCGCAGGTTGAAATCAAAATAAAATCTTTAAGGATAAAAGATGAAAAAACTATTACTGGCTGTGGCTTGTACCACGGCCTCAGGAGCGCTTTTTGCAAATTCGGGTACTACAGAACAACGAATTCAGACATTAGAGATGGAGTTAGCGCGCTTAAAGGCCGATTTGGCTCAGCAAAAACAACAAAATCAATCGGTTGAAAGTGTTCAGGCACAGCAAGTGAGTACACCTCAAAATACAGCCCCAAAAGATAAAGTAATTCCACCGTCTTGGGTCAATTGGACGGATCAAGTGAAGGTGTATGGAATTGCACGTCTTGATGCCGCTGTAGATTTTCAGTCTTCACCAGACAGTGGCGGACGTACTACGAGTAGTCTATATCGTACACCTTTTGAAAGTAGCACCAGAGCCAATCACGCACGTTCGGATGCCAGTATTAATGCCAGTCGAATCGGCGTATATTTTAATAATCCCGATAAAACAATTTTGGGTAATGTCGAAGCAGACTTTTTTGACAGCTCGACCATGGGTACAGGGGATGGTAAATTCCGTATCCGACATGCATTTTTCACTTATAAAGATTGGACTTTTGGTCAAACATGGTCCTTGATGTCGAATATGGAAACTCGAACGGAGTCTGTCGATTATACGCAGTTCTTAGGTACCTCATATACCCGCCTGCCACAAGTACGATATGACTGGAAAATAGATGCTCAGCAGGACTTGAAATTAGCACTGGAATACACCGGTTCACGTGTATCGGCGTTGCCGTCTTTCACCACACGTTATAGTTATAAACAGGGCCCACTCTTGGTTTTGGCACAAGGTTTTGTCAATGAAAAATCGGTCGATGTTGCAACAGAAAATATTAAAAAAATCAGTTGGGGCGCTGGTGGTGGCTTAAAATATGCCTTTACACCTATGCAATCGATTCAAGCCAATTATCAATATATCGTGGGCGATCAAAAATTTATGCCTTATACCGCGCAAAGTGGGCTGGCCAATGCATCTACGCTCAATGCTGCTGGAGACTTTTCTTTAAATCAAGATAAAACGGCATTGGTCATGAATAAGTTGCATGCCTTTAATTTAGGATATACCTATAAGTTTAGTCCGTATTGGCGCACCAACTGGTCGGCATCGTTATTTAAGTATGACGATCGTACCACCTATGCAAAACTAAATCCCGATGCCAATAAGCAGCTTGTCGATTACGTAGCAAACTTATTTTATAGTCCGAATACTCAGCTCGATTTCGGTATTGAATATCATCAGGGGCAGCGAAAAGTGTTTGATGGCCGTACCGCCGATGTGTCACGAATCAATGTTGTCTCTATGTACAAATTCTAGTTTGGGATGATCTAAATACAATGCAAAATGTCATGCAGTCTGCTGCTCAACCCTTGAACATGTCACGAGGTTTGGTATTTATCTTGGCCATGACATGCGGCATTTGTGCAGGCTCAAACTATTATAATCAGCCGTTGATCTATTCTATCGCGCACGCATTAGGAGTCAGTCCAGATCAAGCGGCATTAGTGATTGTGATTGGGCAGCTCTCATATGCGGTGGGGCTGTTTTTACTGGTGCCGCTGGGCGACTTTTTTGAAAAAAGACGCTATATCGTTGTGTTAATGTTATGCACCGGATTTTCACAAATCGGCATTTCATTTAGTCCAAACCTGAGTGCGTTGTATGTTTTAACATTCATGTCGACATTTTTTTCGGTATCGACACAAGTGCTGGTTCCTTTTGCTGCTGGGCTGGTCTCTACACAGCAAAGCCCCCGCATTGTGGGTACGCTCATGAGTGGCCTGTTTATGGGGATTTTATTGGCTCGATCTGTTGCAGGCTTGATCTCTACATTGTGGTCGTGGCATGCGGTCTATTTGCTCAGTGGTGGATTAATCTTGATTTTTGCAATTGTGGTTTGGTTTCGTTTACCCGAAGCACATCGAAGCGGGCAGATTAAACTTTGGCAAATCTATGTATCACTTTTTACGCTTGCCACCCATGAGCCACATTTGATTCGGCGTGGTATTGTAGGTGGTATCGGTTTTGGAATTTTAGCGCTCATCTTTACCACCATGACTTTTTTACTGGCCAATGCACCTTACTATTTTAATGATTTTCAAATTGGTGTATTTGGTGTGGTAGGGCTGGCTGGTGTATTTGCGACACATTGGGCAGGTAAAAAAATTGCTAAAAAACAAGAAAATTTAACCGCATTGCTCAGTTTGATCTTACTTATAGCAGCATGGTTTCCATTATTTTTCGCCCAAAAATCATTGATTCTTTATGCTTCAGGTGTAATTTTGGCCTATTTTGGATTATCTGCATTACACGTATTGAATCAAAATCTGGTCTATCGGATCTCACTTCAGGCAAGATCAAGAATTAACTCGATTTACATGACATTGTATTTTGCAGGTGCTGCACTGGGCTCACTCATGGCGGTCTATGCTTGGAAACATTGGGGCTGGACCGCCTGTGCAAGTATAGGTTTAGGTATGGCGATACTCAGTTTTATGATTGACCGTTATGATTTTTATATCATGAAACGCTCGGCTGATTGCGACTAAACAAAGCGTTTCATCGCGCTGACTTAACGTCGGATAATCATAAAGGTTGCTGAGGCAAAGGCATAAATCTTACCTTGATCATCAACAATTTTACCCTCGGTGGTAATGATATTCCGTCCCGCATTAATCAGCTCCCCATGCGCATAATAGGCGGTATCTATTTGCATAGGACGGATCATCTTCACATTTAAATCAATGGTGCCGTAGCCCGTATTTGGGCCGAGTACCGAATGTGCTGCGCCGCCCGTGGATGTATCTAAAGCAGTGGCACAAAAACCGCCGTGTACGCCACCTTGTACATTTAAGTGGCTCTTGTTGGGAATCACTCTATACACCACTTTTCCTTCAGATGCTTCAATTAATTCCATTGGCAAGGTGTGTGCCATTGGGGAGGCATCTATTTCTCCTTGTTTTAAAGCGGTTAAAAACTCAAGACCCGTTTGCATATGACATCCTTGTTAAATGGTAGAATAAAAGAGAATTAAACATACTATAAAAACAAATTATTCAAAATATAATTTTGCATAACAAAAATTAAATTTATTTTCAGTTTTTATTTAATATTTTTATTAATACGTTGATAATTTATTAAGATGTTGTAATTATTCATTTATTTTTAAAATAAAAGTTCCTCTAATCTATATGTTTGCATAGTTAGCCTTGAATTAATGTTATTTTGCAGAAATTAATTTTGCATTATGAAATTAAATTGGTTATTTTTGATTCATAGAATTACAAGATTGGATGTGTCTATCCATCACTTACAACACTGCAAGGGATTACAGAGATGCCGGTTTATCAAGCGCCACTTCGTGATATGCAATTTGTTTTACATGAGCTTTTAGAGGTTGAAACTACATATCAGCAATTTCATGGTTATAAGGATATGCTCAGCACAGAGGTGATCAATCAGTATTTAGAGGCAGCCGCAGATTTTTGTGAAAATGAAATTGCACTGCTCAATCAATCTGGTGATCAGCACGGGTGTCGATTACATGAAGGTGTTGTGACCACGCCACACGGCTTTAAAGCTGCGCATCAAAAATATGCCGAGCTGGGTTTTCCATCCTTGACAGCAGATCCCGAATATGGCGGGCAAGGGATGCCAACCTTGCTTCGAATCGCAATTTCTGAAATGTTGTGTGGCTCGAATTGGTCTTGGGCCATGTATCAAGGGCTTTCACATGGTGCAATGCGTACGCTTGAGCATCATGGTACACCTGAACAAAAACAAAAATTTCTGAGTAAACTGATTACAGGCGAATGGACAGGCACCATGTGCCTCACCGAGTCACATGCCGGATCAGATTTAGGTTTGATACGTACAAAAGCAGAACCCAATGCAGACGGGAGCTATGCAATTTCTGGTGAGAAAATCTTTATTTCTGCCGGAGAGCACGATTTAACCGAAAATATTGTACATATTGTGCTGGCACGTTTGCCTGATGCACCTGCTGGAACCAAAGGCATTTCGCTTTTTATTGTGCCAAAATTTAATCTTGATGAGGCGGGAAATATTGCAGATCGAAATGCAGTGCTGTGTACATCAATCGAGCATAAGATGGGGATTCATGGTAACGCGACCTGCGCACTCCATTTTGATCGAGCAACAGGCCACTTAATTGGTCCGCCACATCGTGGGCTCAATTGTATGTTTACCTTTATGAATACTGCACGTATTGGAACGGCTGTACAAGGACTTGCAGCATCACAAATTGCCTTTCAAGGGGCTTTGGCTTATGCCAAAGATCGTTTGGCTATGCGTGGACTTACGGGTGCACATTATCCCGAAAAAAATGCCGATCCGATTATTGTCCATCCCGCTGTTCGTAATATGCTAATGACGCAAAAAACTTTTGCAGAAGGCGGCCGTGCACTTGTTTATTTTTTAGCACAGCATGCAGATATTATCGAAAAATCAAACGATCCTGTCCAAATTCAACGCTCCGATGAGCTGCTGGCCTTTTTAACTCCAATTGCCAAGGCATTTTTGACCGAAACAGGCAATGAGTCGGCCAAACATGGTATTCAAATATTTGGTGGTCATGGATTTATTGTAGAACATGGTATGGAGCAAATTGCACGTGATGCCAGAATTTCTACGCTTTATGAGGGAACCACTGAAATCCAGTCGATCGACTTACTTGCGCGTAAAGTATTAAAGTCTAAGGGTAAACTTCTGAACAATATGCTTGATTTGATCGATGCATTTATTGCGGCGCATCATGCAGATCCAGCGTTGAGTCCATATATTGAAAAGCTCATTGCGTTAAAAGGAGAGTGGTTGAATCTTACTCAAGAGATTACAACGGTTGCAAAGCAAAACCCTGAAGAAATTGGCGCTGCCAGTGTTGATTACTTATATTATTCTGGTTATGTAGTATTTGCTTATCTGTGGGCAAAAATGGCACAAGTTGCCTATGAGAAACAACAAAACACAGCACAGGATACTCGTTTTTATGCGGCTAAAATTAAGACTGCGAATTTCTTCTTCGATAAGCTGCTGACCAGAACACAAAGCCATGCCGCTTCAATTAAATCAGGCGCTTCCTCTGTAATGGCATTGAGTGAAGAGGACTTTGCTTTTTAAAAAACAGATGATGCTTGAAGGCATCAGATTCTATTGATATACATTTTAAGCGCGACATTTTCACTGTTATTATACTCAGCCCATGATGAGGCTGAGTATTTCTTTATAAAATGATCAGATACGATCATCGAACAAGATGTATGGAAAATGAATTATAAAATATTGCGTAACTCACGTGCTGTTTCTTGCAATAGTGGCAAGATATGCTGAATCAGATATTCTTTTGTGGTTCGCATCGTGGGTGACACAATATTGAGGGCGGCCACTACACGTGATTGCTGCCCATAAATAGGAACAGCCAGTGCATGTACACCGAGTTCATGTTCTTCACTTGAATAACACCAACCCTGTTCTTTAATTTCAGATAACAGATCTAGAAAAATCACATTATCGGTATGGGTATACTTGGTTAAACGCTGTAAAGGGTACTGATTTAGCCATTCTTGTTGTGCGAGATCATCTAGATAGGCCAACAGAATTTTTCCAGCTGAGGTGGCATGTGCGGGAAGTCGATTGCCCAAATGTAATCCGTAAGGATTTACACGATCTGTCTGTTGATGCGCTGCGCTACGTGCAATGGTAATGGCTTCATATCCATCTAATACCATCACGGAGTAGATCAAGGAAGTTTGTGTGGTCAGTAAGTTGAGCAGGGGTTGCGAAATTTTTGGAAGCTGGGCACCGCCCAAATAAGAGCCTGAAAATTTTAAAATTTTTGGTGTTAAATAAAAGTAATGACCATCTGAATCTAGATAACCAAGATACTCCAGCGTGAGTAGATGCCGACGTGCTGCTGCGCGCGTCATGCCGGTGCGTTCGGCTGCCATGGTAATATTAAGGCGATGACGATCTGTGCCAAAGCTATCAAGTATTGCCAGACCTTTACTAATACCTGCAACAAAGTCTTCATGACGAATCGTTTTTTTATTGGCAGGATTTTGAAGAATATTTTCTTCTCTGACTGAATTTCTATCCATGACGCACTCAAAATATGTTCGTTACAATACAGTTCATATTGCATGCTTACTATACTCTGAAAACGGGTCAATTAAATGATGTTTTGTTCGAACATCGAACATAATTTTTATAAATCGAAC
This sequence comes from Acinetobacter sp. V89_7, assembly GCF_029967895.1. Lineage (NCBI taxonomy): Bacteria > Pseudomonadati > Pseudomonadota > Gammaproteobacteria > Moraxellales > Moraxellaceae > Acinetobacter > Acinetobacter sp. V89_7. The sequence goes on along the minus strand of NZ_JASCAJ010000004.1, from coordinate 247 downwards.
AAAACCTTGTGAGTTGCTCTAGCGCTCAACCATAAAATTATAAAAAATGATCAAACAAGGGAATCCTACTAAATGACTAAGGAATAGTGATTTGTATCTCTCATTCATCTCCTTCTTCATGTCTGTTTTCCTTCCTTTCAAATTTGCTAGATGCACATTGGAGTTATCTAATGATAGATAAAAGTGCAGCGACCCTAACGGAAGCGCTCTCCCAGATCCACGACGGTGCCACCATCCTGATTGGTGG
>NZ_JASCAJ010000003.1:0-46276 GCF_029967895.1 Acinetobacter sp. V89_7 | reverse complement strand
CCCGTCACTGGATCAACGTTGTCGATCGCTTGGGTAATCGTTACGGTTTGTACCGGTGCCGTGGTATCCACATTGATAGTGTAGCCGCTCGACACCGTGCCGCTGTTGCCTGCATCATCGACAATCGCAGCGGTGTAGGTGTGACTGCCTTCAGTCACAGCACTGTCAGTGTAGCTCCAACTGGTGCCGTTGACTGTCGCTGTGCCCACTTGCACACCGTCGCGGTACACGATCACTTGTTCGGTGCCCACTAAACCACTCGAGATGCTACCATTGAGCGTTGGGCTGGTGTCATTGGTAAAGCCGCCATTGGCCACCGTTCCTGTCACTGGCTCTACATCATCCACAATTGCGCCAATGCTCACCGTGGTGTTGCTGCCCGCAGTTTGGATGTTGATGCTATACGCATCCGAGGTACCGCCCACATTCCCCGCCGCATCTTCAACGCGTGCCGTGTAGCTGTAGCTGCTGCCGTTGCTGAGTCCGCCATCGGTGTAACTCCACGTGGTGCCATTCACCGTCGCTGTGCCGACTTTGACCCCATCTCGGTACACCGCAATCACTTCGTTTGCCGCCAGCGCTGCACTTACCGAACCTCTGAGTTCTGGTGTCGAGTCATTGGTGGTGCCACCATTCGCCACCGGTCCTGTCACCGGTTCAACGTTGTCGTTCACTGTCGTGATCGTCACGGTCTGGGTCGGGGCTGAGGTGTCGACATTGATGCTGTATGGACTGGAGATCGCGCCACGGTTCCCCGCTGCATCCACCGCACGGGCGGTATAAATGTAGCTGTTTCCATCAGTCAATCCATTGTCAGTGTAGCTCCACGTGGTGCCATTCACTGTCGCTGTGCCGACCACGACGCCATCACGTAGGATTTCCAGTGTTTCTCCCGCTGCCAAGGCCACACTCAGACTGCCTGAAAGCGTCGGTGTGGTGTCATTGGTGAAGCCACCATTGGCCACAGGGCCCGTCACCGGTGCCACGTCATCCACGATTGAGCCAATCGTCACTGCTGACAAGGGTGCAATCGTATCGACAGTGAAGTCTAGGCTTGGACTCTTGCCGCTTTCGTTCCCCGCCGCATCACTGGTGGTGTAGCTGATGCTGTGTGGACCATCGGTCAAGGCTGGCGATGGGATGAATGTCCACTTACCATCCGATCCTACGGTGGCTGTACCCAGCGCGGTGTTGCCATCATAGACCGTAATGGTTTGTCCCACGGTACCTGTACCACTTAACAGTGGCGTGTTGTCATTGGTCGAGCTGCCTGCTGCAATCGGTCCCGTGATCGGGGCTTGATCGTCTGTGCCTGATGGTGCTGTGGTTGGATCTGCCGGTGCAATCGTATCCACGGTAAAGTCAATTGCTGGACTCTTGCCGCTTTCATTTCCCGCTTTATCTGTTGCTGTGTAAGAAATACTGTGTGAGCCATCTGTTAGTGCAGGTGATGGTGTAAATATCCACTTACCATCCGATCCTACTGTAGCTGTACCGAGTTTGGTAGCGCCATCATAAACCGTAATGATTTCACCCGCAGTACCTGTACCCGTTAATGTCGGGGTGTTGTCATTGGTGGAACTTCCAGCAGTAATTGAACCTGTAACAGGGGCGACATCATCTGTAGCAGTTGGAGCAGTTGTTGGCGTATCTGGTGCGATAGTATCCACGGTAAAGTCAATTGCAGGGCTCTTGCCGCTTTCGTTACCCGTAGCATCTTTGACGGTATAGGTAATGCTATGCGCACCATCGGTTAATGGTGTGGTTGGTTTAAATGACCATTTACCATCCGAACCTACGGTGGTAGTACCCAAAACAGTATTACCGTCATATACCGTAATGGTTGTACCAGCTGTGCCTGAACCACTGATTAAAGGAGATGCATCATTCGTGGAGCTTCCGTTGCTTACATTGCCAGTGATTGGGTCTTTATCATCAAAGACAGTTGCTGGTGTGGTTGGTGTTGTAGGAGGGTTAATCACAGGCGGATTATTGTTATCGTTGTCATTATCTCGATTGTGTGCCCACCACAAGATGCCACCCGCAGTTACTGGAACGGCTGCCCATGCCCATGGACTGGTTTCACTGTGACCATATAGTAAGGGTTCAATGGAGTCGATTGGTTGATAAACAACATTCTCAAGCAGGGCACCTTGTGCATCTGTGAATTGCACCCAGATCAGTTTATTGGAATCATTTTGAAAGACTAGACTGTTATCGGTAGGACCTTCTGTACTGAAAAAGTCGTCAATAACGATGACTTCGTCATTTTTAAGCTTAATGATAACACTGGTACCATCCCGGGTTACTTCTTGAACATCATCTGCCGAAACCTTAACCAGAACAACGGATGCTTCTGTGAGTTTGGCGGAGTTTCCTGTGATATCTGCCAATACGGCATGCGATTCTTTAGCGATAATTTGTATGTTTGGCATGACTTTCATCTCTCTCGTATGCTTTATATTTTTTAATGTGCTTCCCAACACCGTGATGATTTACTCAAAACAACCATCTTTTATGATTTTTGCACGCAATCCATACCATTAAACATTCAAAAATGAAAAAAATAAATACAAGAACAGCCCAAAAAACAAACAAAGCGATAACTGGTTCACATAAATTACGCTTATATTTACCTTATAGTAAATTTTTTATTTTAATTAATTGATTTATATTGTTTTTTTATATAAAGCTTTTTAATCTCGAACAATTTTGATACAAATCTCTGATACATGAATCTTATAAAAAACTCTGGCAACAACTTTAAACTCAACAAATGATTTAAAAAGTGTGAAAGAACCGAGTTCAATCAGCTCAATCACAATTTTTACATCATTAGATATCATGATATATATTTTAATTTAAACTATACTTATTTATAAATTCTATTAAACAATCGAATGATCAAATTATGAATACTCTATATATTTAAAAATTATTCGGATTCTCCAGTCTTTTCGCTTCTTGTACTTTTGTGGGATTATGAACCGTCGCAATACCATCTTCGGCTTTCTGATCGGTTAGTTTATCCATGTCGTAAATGGTGATTGTTTCGTTGCCATATGCATCTTCTCCCACAATATACTTATACCCTTTGCGGTTCATTTTGTGGCACATACGTTGATACCAGCCTTTAAATCCTTGAGTTTCTTCATTGGGATTATAATAAAATGCATTCATCACAGCAGGTAAACCAAGTCCACAAACCACTCCCGACATCAGCACACTAATAAAGGTATACCCAATTAAAATACTGCTGTAATTTCGTAGCTCAGGTACGTTAGCGACCGCAAGAATCAAGGCCAATGAAATTCCACCTCGAACACCACCCCACGATAAAATTGCCAGACTGCCGTTGTAACTCTTATGCTTAAATGACGGGAAAAAAGAAAACGAGAGAAAGTTTGCGACAAAGCGCGAAATATGTAACGCGATAAAGGCGAAAATTCCACCTAAGATCATGCTTGTACTTAAATCTAGAATAAAAAGCTCAAGACCAATCAAAGTAAATAAAAATGAGTTAATAATGCCTTCTACGGTGTGCCAGAAATGGTTCACTTCTCGAATTTCACGTTCTTGTAAAATTTCTTTCCACTTATTTCCAACAATCAAGCCGCCAATCACACAAGCAATCGGTGCCGATGCGTGTGCGAACAATGACACCAAATAGGCACCACTTGCCAATAACGCTGTCGTCAGAATTAAAGATTCCATCTCGTGCTTACCACGCAACAGACGTAAAATTCCGACACCAAATGCCCAACCAATAATCACAGCGACCACGATTTCGTAAAGAAAGTTTTCGATTGTGCCCACCAAGCTAAAGTGCTCCCCTTTAAGTACATTTAAAAGGGTCATAAACACGGCGATACACATGGCGTCATTAAAGAGTGACTCACCTTCAAGTTTAACAATCAGGTGATGCGGGGCGCGAACTGAACTTAATACCCCTTTGATACCAATCGGATCTGTTGCTCCCAATGCAGAACCAAGTAACAGTAAAACCAGAATTGGAACAGGATTTCCAATCAAGTATTGAAAACCAAACAATAAACCTGCGAACAAGACAGCACAGAGCACCAACGCAATGGTGGCCAAGATACCGATTGGCTTCCAATGATTGCGCAAATCTGAAATTTTAAATTTGAGTGCCGAGGAGGTTAAAATAAAACAAATCACACCATTGATTAGGAAATCATAAAAATCAATACTTTTTACTGCATTTTCAATATTATGAATATTAATAGTAATAAACTGGTTGCCATTTAACAGGCTGGCTCCCCATTGCAAAATAAAAACTAAAACAGCCGAAACAATCGGCACACCAATCGCCTGAGGGAAATTTAAAATACGCTTATTAAAAATTGTGGTTGCAATCGAGAGCGCAAAAATAACCGTGAGAACTTGAAGGAGAAAAAAACTACCCATAAATATCCTTATGGATCATATAAATAAACAGATCTGTAATTTTACTTAAATTTACTTTGGATATTGCCAAAAATTAACTTTATTAACAAAAAACCATAATGTTTAGTTTTATCAAACACTTAAGCTTAGGTAGAAAACTTCTTTGTGAATTGAATCAAATCAGTTATTTTAATGGCGTTCAAAAGGAAGTCCTCGCACATGCATCAATCGATTAAAACTGTTGTTCGGCTTGTCTCAGCTACCTGTATTTTTTTAATTACGGCGGCACTCATCTTAACCTTTTATAGTAAGGCAAAGGAAATCTGGAATGCCGAGGATGAATATACCCACAAACAGATTTCACAGATTCAAAGTGATGCGACACATACTTATCGTCTATTAAGTAACAATAAAAAGCCCAATCAAGCTTTTTATATTGTGCTACAAGATCGCGGATATATCGCGAAATTGAATTGCGAACATTATCTTGCAACCTTATGTACAGATCGCTATAACGAAATTGGGACACGTGTAATTCAGGATGCAACGTTTCAAACCTTTGGTACACATAGTTATCTTGAGAAAATACGTTATATGGATACCCAGACCAATATGCCTGGCTCTTACACTTGGTCTGAGCAAGACATCAAGTCATTGTATGCTCAAGACATTAGCAATTTAAAATATGTACTTTTTGGCGTCGGTATTTTTGCCTTGATCGCTTTATATTGTAGTTACCGAATTCTTCGCAACTTCAAGCAGTTTCTTAAAAAATAAAAAAGAAGGTGTCGCCTTCTTTTTTAAATTGAACGACTATTGAATGTATCACACTGATTCAAGTCACCACTTTTTAATCCAGTTTCGAACCAATGCATGCGCTGTTGACTGGTACCATGGGTAAAACTATCGGGGACCACCTGCCCTGTTGCACGCTTCTGAAGATAATCATCTCCAATTTTTTGTGCTGCATCCATGGCTTCTTCAACATCTCCAGCCTCTAAAAATTGCGTGCGTTCTTGATTTCGATTGGCCCATATTCCGGCAAAGCAGTCGGCCTGTAGTTCAAGACGTACAGAAAGTTGATTGGCTTGAATACGATTGGCCTGTGCTTGCGCACGTTGTACCTGAGAGGATATACCCAATAAATTTTGAATATGATGTCCCACCTCATGTGCCACGACATAGGCCTGAGCAAAATCGCCTGCCTGATCTTGTCTGCTCAGTTCAGTCTGATTTTTATCGCCTGATATTCCCATTTGTTGGCGCATCTCTTTAAAGAACTGTGTATCGATATAAACTTTTTGATCACTTGGACAATAAAAAGGCCCCATCGCCGACTCCGCAGTACCACAGGCAGATTGAACGCGGCCATCAAACAACACTAATTTTGGCGCAACATAGCTTTGCCCCAGCTGTTGGAAGATGGGCGTCCAAGTGTCTTCTGTGTCTGCCAAAATTGTTCCTACAAAATCTGAGGCTTCTTTTTGTTCAGCAGATAATTGCTCTGGTGCTGTACCCGTCTGACTTTGTGCGGCTGTTATCTGCTGAGTTGCCTGATAGGCTTGTTGCGGATCGACACCAAAAAATTTCCATGCCACAAATGCCACCACCAAACCGACGATACTGATGCCACCCACTTTAGCACCACTACTTCCACGGCGATCTTCCACATTGCTACTGACTCGTCGACCTTTCCAACGCATAGATCATCTCCAATCGTTTACGCGGCTTTCGCTTTCATTTTTTGAAATACGGTTACGATCATAAACACGATCAAACCTGCCAGCATACCTATTCCAAAATTAATCAATGTTGGGGTAATCGCACCAATAATATTCCCAACTGTGGGAATCATTTCTAAATGATCACTGGTTTCTTCGCTAAAGTGATGAATCAGTGGAATCGTATGCGCAATAATGCCACCTCCCACTAAAAACATCGCAATCGTTCCAACCACAGACAGGGCTTTCATTAACCAAGGTGCAAATACCAACAACGCATTCCCAAGTTTTTGTTTAAAAGACGAACTTTGCTTGGTCCAGTACAAGCCCAAATCATCAATTTTTACAATCATGGCAACAAAACCATAAACACCCACAGTCATTACAATTGCGATAATACTGAGTACCATAACTTTGGTCATAAATGTTGCTGCGGCAACAGTACCTAATGAAATCACCACAATTTCGGCAGAAAGAATAAAATCGGTGCGAATGGCACCTTTTATTTTTTGTTTTTCAAAAGCAGCTAAATCAGTTTCATCGTTTTGTTGTTGTGGATCTGTGTGTTTTTCAGCGTGTGCTTTTTTTGAAAACAAACTATGAATGACTTTTTCAATCCCTTCATAACATAAAAATAAACCACCAATCATGAGTAACGGATTAATGAGCCAAGGTGCGACCACCGAAATTAATAATGCCAGTGGCACCAAAATCAGTTTATTAATAAAAGAGCCTTTTGCTACGCCCCATACCACCGGTATTTCACGCTCGGCGCGAACACCTGTTACTTGCTGGGCATTTAACGCCAGATCATCTCCCAGTACGCCAGCGGTTTTTTTCGCTGCCATTTTACTCATGAGGGCAACATCATCCAAAATCGTTGCAATATCATCGAGAAGTACAAGTAAGCCAGTTGCCATTTTTTATCCGAATTGATTTTTATCTCTCTATTGTAAGACGATTTTTTTGAATTTCTGTAATTTTAACCGATAGATTGACAGGATTATTTTATGAAAAGTACCGTGGATTGCTGACGATTTATTTTTATTTCCCGTACAATAACCCCATTCTTTTATATTGCAGCGGCTTAGCCTCTGAATAAACCCATTTAGTAGTGGACTATATAATGAGCAGTGTTGATCAACGACCTATTATTTTGACAGGTGACCGTCCGACTGGACAATTACATCTTGGACATTTTGTCGGTTCTTTACGTTCTCGTGTCGGTTTACAAGATAGTCATCATCAGCATATCTTGTTGGCAGACGCTCAAGCCCTAACAGACAATGCAGACAATCCAGACAAAGTACGCCGTAATATTCTTGAAGTGGCACTGGATTATTTGGCTGTGGGCATCGATCCAACTAAAACCACGATCTGTGTTCAATCATGCTTGCCAGCACTGAATGAACTGACCATGTTGTACCTTAACTTTGTGACTGTTGCACGTCTTGAGCGTAACCCGACTATTAAATCTGAAATTCAGATGCGTGGGTTTGAGCGTGATATTCCAGCAGGTTTTTTATGCTATCCAGTGGCACAGGCAGCCGATATTACTGCCTTTAAAGCGACCGTCGTTCCGGTGGGTGAAGACCAGATTCCAATGATTGAACAGACCAATGAATTGGTACGCCGTGTGAATCGTCAGATTGGTCAAGATTTGCTTCCTGAATGTAAAGCCCTACTTTCAAATACAGGACGTTTACCTGGATTTGATGGTAAGGCAAAAATGTCGAAATCTCTTGGCAATACCATTGTATTAAATGCAAGTGATAAAGATATTAAAAAAGCCGTCAATGCAATGTATACCGATCCAAATCACTTACGCATTGAAGATCCAGGTCAGGTCGAGGGCAACATTGTATTTGCATATCTAGATGCATTTGATCCAGACAAAGAAGAAGTTGAGGCTTTAAAGGCTCACTATCGCCGTGGTGGTCTCGGTGATGGAACTGTAAAAAAACGCCTTGAAGGTATTTTAAAAGAATTGATTTCACCTATCCGTGAACGTCGTGAAGCGTTGGCTAAAGATCCAGATTACATCATGGATATCTTGCGCGAAGGTACAATCAAATGTCAGAACATAACCCAAGCCACACTGGATGAAGTAAAAGATGGGCTTGGCTTATTCAAGTTCTAATCGATCATGATCGAAACACCATTGAAGTACTGTCTTATTCAGAGACAGTACGACTTTGGTCGAAAGCAAGCCTACATTTTGATCGATTATTTAACGTGATTTAACACATGTTAACGTGAATACCAATGAACTCTGAGTAGACCTTGAGTATATTAGGTTCATAGGTTATGCACTCCCCCAAGTTCATAACTCTTCTCCTTAACCGAAACTGTTATTACAGATTCGTTGTTCTGCGTAATGATCACCCCAATCATTACGCTTTTTTTTTGCTTTTTTAACCCTCAGCCATGCCGAGAATTTTCACAAAACATATCAATGATTAGAAAAAATAAATGCTTCAAATCATGGGATGAAATCGACAAGGATAAGATACCTCAATTAAGACAGTTCAGCTTGAGCATTTGATCTCACTTGAGGGTTTGATTGCTTACGTTGGTCACTCACATTATTTTCAAAGTCCACCAATTCACCTTGATCGTTGTAATATAAAGTTAAATTCTTATGCGCACGCATTCGTTTTAAATCAGCAGTTGAGACATTCAAACTTTGCGAAAGCTGATCGAGACAAGCTGGTTTCGGTGAGGAGCGACGTTCATTATTGACAAAACGAATCCAATTGTAGCTGGCCCATATCCAAAGTAATGCAACCAATACAGTAATACATACGCCTAGATTATATAGACTATATTTACCTGAGGTATGTAAGGAGAGAAATAGCTGCTCGTATACCATTTTACCTTCAAACCACCAAAGAAATAATGTCACAAGGGGCATCAGCAGCCACATCCATATTCCCCAGCCAACGATTTGTAAAAGATAACCTGCACTTTTATTTTTCACATACTCTGGTCGATCAATATACGCTGGAATATCAAGTGAGGTGGTGTCAGAGTGCATTACAGATTTGTTTTGGCTCATTTCGAATCACCTCTAAAACCACGATCGGGACTGACCCATCGGGCACGTTTTTGCTGTTTAAATAGTGTTTTTGGAACAGCTACAACTGTGGCAAGCATAGCCAGAACCCAATAAAATAAGGGATACCAAATCACCCAGAAATAGTTTCGAAAATGGCGCTGGTCATACTGGCGATCAATCATCAAACTCACCATAAATTGCATAAGACAGGTCAGACCCAAAATTACACCGTACCATTGTGGCAGTAATGACTGAATAGCCCACTCCCCCGGCAGACTGAAAAACAGGCCATAGAAATAAAGCATAAAGATCGTAAACATGGCATAAGCCCAAATCACACTGACAATCGCTTCAAACACAATTAACCACATGCGTCGTAATCTTAAGCTCAACATCTTATTGCTATAAGCCAAGATCACTTCGATGCCACCTTGTGCCCAGCGTAAACGCTGCTTCCACAAGCCTTTAAAAGTTTCTGGCATGTAAACGTAACACAATGCTTGTGGAATATATTGCAACTCCCAATGGTCAAATTGCAGTCGCCACGACACATCAATATCTTCAGTGATCATATCATCACGCCAGTAGCCAACTCTGGCTAATGCGGCTTTACGGAATCCAACAATTGCCCCCGAAACCGTAAACAACCGACCATAAGTACGCTGAGCGCGCTTAATCAGACCAATAATGGATGAAAACTCTCCAACTTGTATTTTCCCCAATACACTAGATCGATTGATAATACGAGGATTACCCGTGACAGCGCCTACGCGTGGAAATGAAACCAAGTGATGCATCATCCACAAAACGGTATGAGGATGCAGTAAAGCATCACCATCAATACAGATCAGATATTCATACTGGCTCACCATTGTACCTGCTTTGAGTGCATAAGCTTTACCCTGATTTTCCGCCAGATGCACGACACGTAAACACGGATGCGCTTGTTCAAGTTCATTCAAAATTTGAGCAGTTTGATCTGAGCTTCCATCATTCACAGCAATCACTTCAAATATGGGATAGTGACTTTGCAAGGCAAACCTGATGGTTTCACGCACTTGAGATGCTTCGTTAAAACACGGAATAATAATACTACAGCCTTGATCTGAGGCAATTGGAAGATCAGGTTGCTTATATTCCCTCTTGAGGTAGAACCAAACTCCGCCCCCAATCCAAATCCAAGCCATAAACAATGGATATAAAAAAGCAAAGCCAAAAAATAGATCACTCCAGCGCAATGAACCTAAATCTAACATTAGTTTCGAGCCCCTTGTGGTGAGGCTTTCATGACCTCTCGATAAGTCATTGCCGACGAGTTTAAACTCAGTTCACGATAAAGCTGCTGATGAATCATTGGCCCCGAATTTAATGTATAAGAATCAAGTCCTAATTTCTGAATTCCTTGACGCTTCAGCTTTTGATAAGCCTTTCGATAATTTGACCATGTTGGATGGGTTGATGAATAGGTAAAACCAACCATTAATTTTTGCTTTTCACTGGGTGTCAATGTACTTATTTCTCTTAACAATTTTTTAAATGCTTTAGGCTCTTGATCTGGATCTATTTCAAGATACAAATAGTCATTACTTCGCATATTTAATACCAAAAGCTGCTTTAATCCTTTAAAATTTGAATCTTGAGCAGACATTTTGATGATGGTACGAAATGTATTGCTGATATTGACTAAACGATGACTCTCTTGCGTCGTTCTCGACTTAATTCTCATCAGATCTTGAATCGTTATTTTGCAGGCTTCACCCCACTCGACCTGATTAAGTGCACAATTGAGCTGATCTGCCGTGTCTAGCACGACACCATCGAGGGCGCTATTATTTTTTAATAAGTCTTTCATGATGGCTGCAAAATCAATCTGCTGCTGTGTTGCTAACGAAAGAGGGAGCTGTGCATAGACTTTTTGTCCTGCGCGCGTTTTGCTCTGCCAAGCAATACGGTTCAATACGTCAATACTTGATGGAAATAGTGATGTAGGGAAATACGCCACTATGTGTTGCTGATTTGATGGATCGACTGTAACTGCATTCAAAATCAGCAGATTGGTTTTCAAACTTCCAATTTGGTCAAGAAATTGTCCAAGCTTTTGATCTGAAAGAGTGTTTGAAGAGTCAACCAAGAATGCAGGATCTAAAAGCACAAAACTTTTTCGAGCTGTTTTGTTTAACTGAGCATCTCTCAAAAAGTCGTTCATTTGGCCATGTAGTGTTTCAAGATTTGGATTATTCATCACAATCGCGCGTTGGAAAGTTTGAATGTCGGCATCTAAATCGGATACATCACCCAAGCTAAACGACAGTGGTAGCCCTGCACGCATTGCAATTTCCTCGGTTTGTTTGGTAACAGCACCATACGGCCAGAAAATTGCACGTGTATTAATACCCAGCTGCTGATCTAAAATCGCTTTTGACCGACTTAAATCTTGATAAATTCGCTCTTCAAATGCCTGATCGGTTTCATAAGTATGACGAATTGGATCATACTCATGTGTGATTGCTGCAGGCTGCATATTCTTTTGTGGGTTAGCCAAAATACCGTTATGTAAGTTATGCGAATGTGAAACGAATTCTGCAAATCCAGATTTTTGCATTTCTTGCATTTGTTTCCATGTCATCAGATTCCCCTGCCCATAAATTTCATAGGCATCTTTGGTATTGCCATTGATCCAACTGGTTGGAATCGCAAATACACCAGGGAGCTGATAATGCTTTAATAATGGAAAGACTCGGGTGTAACTACTTAATGCGCCATCATCAAAGGTTAATAAAACAGATTTTTCTGGTAAGGACAGACCACGCTGTTGCGCCTCAACAACTTGCTCTAAACGCAATACCTGCCAATCAGAATTTTTTAACCATGCCAAAAAGCGCGATAAGTGCTGCGTCTGAATGGCGTAAATATCTCGATCGCCTATTTGTGCTACATCATCTCTGACATCATGAAAAGTCAAAGTGACCAGCTGTTGCTGAAGCTTAGCTGCTGATTTACTCCCTTCAAACGGCTGCGCATGACCTGTCAAGCTTAATAACAACAGGCAAGTTAAAAACAAAAATTCCTTAAAAATCTGCATCAGAAACGCCCTTCAAATCCAAGTTGTGCATAGGTTTTTTGTTCACGCTCGCCGTTGTAATAATGGCTTGACCACCCCACGCCATAGTTGAGTCGCCATGTTCTTGAAAGCTGCCAATCGTGTTGATACATCAAATTCAAGATTGGTTTGGTGGCATAATCGGTTTGTGTAGCCGCACCAATATCAAATTTAAAATGTTGATTAAAATTGCGCTGATAATTCCGCCAAGTCATCCAGTCATGAGTGAAACTCAACTCGGTGCTTTGCAGATGAGATGGATTAAAGTAATTCACCGCAACATCTGAGTTTCTTGACCAATTTTGACTCAATGCAACATGGGTCAAATGATGTGGCGTTGCAAATATGCGCTGTTTGTAATAGACAGAGAGTTGTTGACGTAAGTTGTTATCTGTCATGTCGGTGCTTTGATAGCCAACGCCAGCCTGATAAGATTCATTGGCCTGCCAATTCAGATTCGCGGCATAAGCTTGCCCTGTCACCCCACGCTCTGAGGCTTGAAGCGGCACATCTGCTCGGCTATCAAAACCAATTGCATATTGCCAATGATCATTTAACCATTGCGACCAACGCACTCTCAGCCCCAAATCATTTTCTTTGAGCAAATGAGTGACGGCCAGATCTAAATCTTTACGATTGTCTTTCCACTCCATACCCAACGCCAAACGCTCTGCACGCAAGCTTTCTGCTCTAAACTCTGCTTGGCGCTGATGATGCGCGGCATAGAGTCGAAAATTATCGGCAAACCAAGGTGAATTTAATTGTGTAAAATATTCCTGCTCTGAGGTACCCAAGAGATTTTGTAGAAGTTGAGAATTATCAGCGCGACTTTTCGACCATGTGCTTTGATGCTGTATAGTCGCATGTTGACGGTCTTCCAACTCTTTTTTGCTGAGTTGAACGCCACTGTCATCTGGTAAAAAAGATTGCAAAAATTGGTTTTTGATCCGCCATTGTGCAATGTTATTTTGCGCTTGATCATTTTGCATCTGATTCAAAACAGAACCCAATGCCAGTGGTTCAATCCCATTAAATTGAGCGATTGTAGATTGGGAGGTTTCCGGTTTATTTCTCCAACGCTGCACAGTTGCCAATCCATTTTGATACATCAAATTATTAGGCGCTTTGGCCACTAAGTCTTGAAAATATCGCTCTGCAGCAGCATTCTGATTTTGATAAGCAAGGTTTAACCCTTTAAGCGCTAGAAATTCGGCTCGATCTTCATGAGTGGTTTTATCAACACCTTTGGCCGCACTGTATCGAAATTTTGGCAACTGAGTGCCCATTGTAAGTATCAGCTGGTCTGCTTCCTGAAATTTCTCTTGCTCGATCAGGGCATAATACAAACCAGAATATACAGCGTAATCAGCATAATTTTTTTCGTTAAGTAAAGACTTATATAGTCGCTCCGCAATCGCTGGTCGTCTTAGTTTTAAATAAGATTCAGCCACAGCATGCCGAATATAAGCAGGCATTTGCTCTACAGATTGCCCAACCTTTGGTAAAACTTCGATCACACTGGCGTAGCGATGCCTTGCATTCAACGCATAGATTTGGTGGTAATAAAATAAGGTGCGATAGTCAGAAGATGCGCTAAACAGATCTTCATTTTTTTGTAGTTCATTTAGAACATTATCAAGCTTAGCAAATGCATTTGAGTTCGATTGGGTTTCACTATTGAGTTTATAAAACGCTATAGCATCTCGAATATCTTGAGCAAACTGATTGATCTTGATGTATTGATCAATATTCGGAAACGTAAGCTGCATCCGATTCGCATCTACAAAATGAAGTGCACCTTCATAATCCTGATTACTAACCAAGGCATAAACATATTGTTCTTGAATAAATTTACTAGGTTGATGTGACAGTGCTGGAGTGATGACGTTAAGTGCATCTACAGGTTGATTGAGCAAACGATACGCATACGCCATTTGTGCACGCTGGTCTGGAGTACAACGTGACAAATCTACCTTCATGAGCGTGACAGCAGCAATTTTTGGCTTTTGAGCTTCAGCTTGAATAATACCGAGGATTAATTGCATATCATTGGATGGTTCGCGTTGCAAAAATATTGTGGCGTAATATTCAGCTAAGGCCATTTGTTTTAAGTCGCGAAGTGCTCTGATTAGAACCAATTGTCCATAACTTGGATAGGTCTTGGGGTCCAGATGATTTAAGCGCGGTATTAATGTGGTTGTAAATTGTCCGTTGATATAATGCGTGATGATAAGATCGGCCAGAAGTTTTTGATTATTTGGATATTGGTCCTGAAGTTGACGCAATGTTTCAAGACCGCTCTCGATCTGCCCTTTTTTAATTTGTGCGACAATTGCTTCACGCTTTAAATCGATTGGTGTTCGTGCATGTATACTATTTGAACAAGTAAAAATGAGAATACCGACAAGCGCGGTTAAGCCTAAATTATCAGCCATCTTTGACATATGGATAAAATACAATCAATAAAGTTATCTAAAATTGCGAATTAAATCACAAATTTTAAAATTATGGTAATTTTTTATACATTTTTATATTTTTTGGTTAATTAGTAAGCACAAATATAAGATATTAAATTGATTCTATCAAATCTCTCAACAATCAAATCCTATAAAATAGGGAAATTGTTTTGCCGAATGACAAATCAGAAAACAAAAAACCCTTCAGATGTTCTGAAGGGTTTTTATTGGATAAAGCTTAAAAATTATACCAAACCTTTTTCCTTAAGGACCTTATGCATGGTCGAGCCGAGTTCGGCCGGGCTACGCGTATACGCCATGCCTGCACGTTCAAATGCAGCAAATTTCTCTTCTGCTGTCCCTTTACCGCCCGAAATAATTGCGCCTGCATGCCCCATACGTTTGCCTTTTGGTGCAGTCACACCAGCAATATATCCAACAACTGGCTTACTTACATTCGATTGGATGTATTCAGCTGCTTCTTCTTCCGCAGAGCCGCCGATTTCACCAATCATAATGATCGCATCGGTATCTGGGTCATCTTGGAAAAGTTTCAATGCATCGATTTGGTTCATTCCTGGAATTGGATCACCCCCAATTCCGATACAAGTAGACTGACCTAAACCGAGTTTTGTGGTTTGCGCCACAGCCTCATAAGTCAAAGTACCCGAACGAGAAATAATCCCAATACGACCCGGTTGATGAATATGACCCGGCATAATTCCGATTTTACATTCGCCTGGAGTAATCACACCTGGGCAGTTTGGTCCAACTAAACGCACACCATTACCGTAGGTTTCAAGGTAACGCTTGGCTTTGAGCATATCTAGGGTTGGCACACCTTCAGTGATCACAACAATCAGACTCACACCTGAATCGACCGCTTCAACAATGGAGTCTAAAACAAAAGGTGCCGGAACATAAATAACCGATGCATCAGCATGAGTTTCACGAACCGCATCTTTCATGGTATTAAATACTGGCAAGTCCAGATGAGTAGTCCCACCTTTGCCTGGCGTTACCCCACCCACGACTTTCGTGCCGTAATCTAGCGCTTGGGCTGAATGAAATGTGCCGTTTTTACCCGTAAAACCTTGAACCAATACTTTTGTGTCTTTATTAATTAATACGCTCATTTTTATACTCCCTTAACCTTTTACCGCAGCAACAATTTTCTCTGCCGCATCCGATAATCCGTTGGCAGATGTCAGTTTTAAACCCGATTCGTCGAGAATTTTTGCACCCAATTCTGCGTTGTTGCCTTCTAGACGAACCACGACAGGAACGGTTACATTCACCTCTTGAACGGCTGCAATAATGGCTTCGGCAATCATGTCGCAACGTACAATTCCACCAAAGATATTGATTAAGACACCTTGAACAGAGGTATCAGCCAAAATGAGCTTAAAGGCTTCAATCACGCGCTCTTTGGTTGCACCACCGCCTACATCAAGGAAGTTTGCTGGTTGACCGCCGTACAGCTTGATAATATCCATTGTGGCCATTGCAAGCCCTGCACCATTGACCATACAGCCAATATTACCTTCAAGTGCGACATAGTTCAGTTCAAACTCAGACGCTTTTAATTCGCGCTCATTTTCTTGTGATTTGTCACGTGCTGCTGCAAGCTCTGGCAAACGATACAAGGCGTTTGAATCGATGCCAATTTTAGCATCGACCGCAAGAATATCGCCGTTTTCACGAACTGAGAGTGGATTAATTTCAAATAGGGCAAAATCATTTTCTACAAATGCTTGATAAGCACCTGTCATTAGCTTCACAAACTGGCTCACCTGTTTGTCTTTAAGTTGTAATGCAAATGCAACTTCACGTGCTTGGAACGGTTGTAAGCCTACAAGTGGATCTACTTCGACTTTAATAATTTTTTCTGGCGTTTCTTCAGCTACTTTCTCGATTTCAACGCCACCTTCGGTTGAAGCCATAAAAGTTACGCGACGGCTTGAACGATCCACCACAGCACCTAGGTATAGCTCACGTTCAACGGGATACACATCTTCGCAGATCAAGACACTGTTGACCGGCTGGCCGTTGGCATCGGTTTGATACGTTACAAGATTCGTACCAATCAACTGGTTGGCGTAGTCTGCAGCTTCTTCTTTCGATTTAACTACCTTTACACCACCAGCTTTACCGCGGCCACCCGCATGTACTTGGGCTTTCATCACGGCAAACTTGCCACCTAATTGTTCAAATGCAGCAACTGCTTCTTCTGCATTTCGTGCCAAAATTCCTTCTTGGACTGACACGCCATATTTTTTCAACAATGTTTTGGCTTGATACTCATGTAAATTCATTTAGTTACCTTTTTACGACTTTTGCCCTTGTTATAACTAACCTGTACTTAAACATCCGTCTCAGTAAATACAGATCATTTTTTCAATTTCATTTGTACTTATTTTTAGATGATTATTCAAATATAAACAACCATCTTAAACAAAAAAGAGCGGTCTAAACCGCTCTTTTCAATCTTACTTACGTTTGCGTTGAATTGCGTGAATGGCACGACCATCAACCGCTAAAGCGGCTTCATGTACCACTTCAGAATAGGTTGGATGACCAAATGTCATTAATTGTAAATCTTCTACAGAAGAAACAAACTCAAGTGCAATCATACCTTGGTGAACAATGTCAGATGCACCTGGTCCAATCACGTGCATACCCAACAAACGGTCGGTTTTTGCATCAGCCACAAACTTCACAAAACCTGCTGCTTCACCTGCTGCTAAAGCACGGCCGTTGACTGCAAATGGGAATTGACCCGTTTTAACGTCATGACCTTTTTCTTTCGCTGCTTCTTCAGTCAAGCCAACCCAAGCTGCTTCAGGATGCGTATAAATAACGCTGATAATTGTATCGTAGTTCACTTGTGCTGCATGACCGTGAATACGTTCAACCGCCATTACACCTTCTTCCATGGCTTTATGCGCAAGCATAGGACCACGTACAAGATCACCAATTGCATAAACACCTTCAAGAGAAGTTGCGCAGTGGTCATTGACTTCAATGAAACCACGTTCAGTCAACTTGATACCCGCATCTTCAGCCAACAAACCTTCTGCATATGGCTTACGGCCAACACAAACGATAAGCTTGTCGAATACTTGTTCTTTGTCTTCGCCGCCTTGGTTGTATTTCACAGTCACTTCACGACCATTTACTTCAGTCGCAGCAACTTTTGCACCAATGCGAATATCAAGACCTTGTTTGGTCAAGATTTTTTGGAAGTCTTTAGCAAGTGCCTTATCTGCCATTGGAAGGAATGTATCCAATGCTTCAAACACAACAACTTCAGCCCCCAAACGACGCCATACAGAACCAAGCTCGAGACCAATTACACCCGCGCCAATCACACCTAAACGCTTAGGCACTTCAGCAAACTCGAGTGCGCCAGTTGAGTCAACAATCAAGTCTTGATCGACTGGTGCTACCGGAATATTTACTGGTACTGAACCAGAAGCAAGAATCACGTATTTCGGCTCTAAAACCTGAGTTTCGCCTTCAAATGGCACAAACTCAACTTTTTTACCGGCAAGGAGTTTACCTGTCCCTTGTAACCACTCGATACCATTGCCTTTTAATAACTGAGCCACACCGCCCGTTAAGTTTTCGACAACTTTATCTTTACGTGCCAACATTTTTGCGATGTCAATTTTGACTTCACCTGTTGTAATACCGTGGTCATCTAGGTGATGTGCGGTATCTTCAAAGCGATGCGCTGAGTCTAAAAGTGCTTTAGACGGGATACAGCCTACGTTTAAGCAAGTACCACCTAAAGATGGCTTGCCTTTATGGATACGCTTTTCAATACACGCAACTTTAAAGCCAAGCTGAGCAGCGCGAATTGCCGCTTCATAGCCACCAGGTCCACCGCCAATTACAACAAGATCAAACTGTTGAGACATTTTTATCTCCATGAACCCAAGCGAAATGACTCAACTTGGGTGTTTATACGGACTAAATTAAAGATCAAGGATAAGTTTTGCAGGCTCTTCAAGAAGCTCTTTGATGGTTACCAAGAAACCAACAGCTTCTTTACCATCGATTAAACGGTGGTCATAAGAAAGTGCAAGATACATCATTGGTAAAATTTCAACCTGACCATTCACTGCCATTGGACGCTCTTGGATCTTATGCATGCCCAAAATTGCAGTTTGTGGTGTATTCAAGATTGGTGTAGAAAGCAATGAACCGAACGTACCACCATTAGTAATGGTGAATGTACCGCCTGTCATGTCTTCAATACCCAATTTGCCATCACGTGCCTTGTAAGCATAGTCACGGATACCGTTTTCAACTTCAGCATAGTTCATACGGTCAGTATCACGAAGTACTGGAACCACAAGACCACGGTCAGAAGAAACAGCAACGCCGATATCGTAATAGCCATGATAAACAATATCATCGCCATCGATAGACGCATTTACAGCTGGATAACGTTTCAATGCTTCAGTTGCAGCTTTCACGAAGAAAGACATAAAGCCAAGACGCGCACCATGACGTTTTTCAAACGCATCTTTGTACTGTGCACGCATTTCCATGATTGGTTTCATGTTCACTTCGTTAAACGTAGTTAACATTGCGGTTTCTTGAGTTGCAGCAAGAAGACGCTCGGCTACGCGCTTACGCAGACGTGTCATTGGAACACGCTTTTCGATACGCTCACCGACCGCAACGCTAAGCGGTGCAGCAGCAGGTGCTGCTGGTTTTGCTTGGTGATTGGTCACGTCTTCTTTAGTGATACGACCACCACGGCCTGTACCTTGAACATCTGCTGCACTGATGCCTGTTTCAGTCAATGCTTTACGCACAGCTGGTGCTTGATCAGATACAGGTTGTGCACGTTCTACAACTGGTGCCGCACCCGCTTCAGTTTTAGATGCTGCTTGTTCTACTTTTGAATCGCTTTGAACTGATTGAGTTTCATTGGCGCCAGAAACTGCACCTTCTTGGAACTGTGCAATTACTTCGTCAGATAAAACTGTTTCGCCTTCATCTTTCACGATAGAAACAAGTTGACCATCAGCTGGAGCAACCACTTCTAAAACAACTTTATCAGTTTCAATATCACAAATGACTTCATCACGTGATACTGCTTCCCCAACTTTTTTATGCCAAGTTGCAATGGTTCCGTCTGCAACTGACTCTGGGAATACCGGTGCTTTAATTTCGGTTGCCATTATTTTGTCTCTCCTGATTGTTCAGCTTCGATTGCTAATGCATCATGAATGAGCTGAGCTTGTTGTTTTGCGTGCAAGTATGGTGAACCACATGCTGGTGCAGCCGATGCTTCACGACCTGCATAGCTGATGCGGATTTGTTTTCCAGATTTCAAGATGTCGTCATATAGACGCGGCGCGATAAACAACCAAGCACCTTGGTTCTTCGGCTCTTCTTGACACCACACCACATCTTTAACATTTGGATAAGCTGCAAGCACTTCTTCCAAGCGTTTTTCTGGGTACGGATAGAGCTGTTCGATACGAACCAACGCAACGTTGTTTAACTCAAGCTCACGACGTTTTTCAAGCAAATCGTAGTAGACCTTACCGCCACACAAAACTAGACGGGTAACATCTGCTTTATTGATTTGATCAACTTCATCAATCACGGTTTGGAATGTGCCGTTCGCAAGCTCATCGAGTGTTGATGTCGCAAGTTTATGACGAAGCAACGACTTAGGTGACATTACAATCATTGGCTTACGAATTGGACGAACTGCCTGACGACGTAACGCATGGAAAATCTGCGCTGGTGTGGTTGGTGTGATCACTTGCATGTTGTCTTCTGCACAAAGCTGCAAGAAGCGCTCAAGACGTGCAGATGAATGCTCTGGCCCCTGACCTTCAAAGCCATGAGGTAGCAACATGGTCAAACCACACACACGCTCCCACTTGGTTTCACCAGATGCAATAAACTGGTCAATCACAACTTGCGCACAGTTAGCGAAGTCACCAAACTGAGCTTCCCAGATGATCAAGCTGTTTGGAATAGTTGTCGCATAGCCATATTCAAATGCCAGAACGGCCTCTTCAGACAACAAAGAATCATACAACGCAAAGCGTGGCTGATTTTCCTTCACATGACAAAGCGGGATATAAGTTGAACCGTCGACTTGGTTATGCAATTTCGCATGACGATGCGAGAACGTACCACGGCCAACATCTTCACCAGTAATACGAACCAAGTAACCTTCATCAACAAGTGTTGCGTAGGCCAGTGTTTCAGCAGCACCCCAGTTCAATGGCATTTCACCCGTTTGCATTTTCAAACGGTCGTCAATGACTTTTTGCACTTGGCGTTGCATCACAAAACCTTCAGGTAGCTTACGCATTCCTTCACCAAGCGCTTTTAAGCGATTGATATCGGTTGTGGTATCCCAAACGTCTGTATAGTCATGGCCCAAATACGGTTTCCAATCGACAAACATCTTGGTGTTTGGCTCAAGAACCAGCGCATTTGCAACGTGATTACCGGCTTCTAAATCAGCACGGTAATCTTCAATCAGTTTGTCCGCTTCTGCACGATCAAGTACTTTTTCTTGTACCAATTTGTCGGCATAAAGCGTACGAGTAGTTGGCTTTTTATTGATCACCTGATACATCAACGGCTGAGTTGCAGATGGCTCATCTGCTTCATTGTGGCCGCGACGACGGTAACAGAACAAATCAATTACAACGTCTTTACGGAAAGTATGACGGAAATCGTGGGCCAACTGTGCAATAAACGCGACCGCTTCAGGATCATCACCATTTACATGGAAAATTGGTGACTGAACCATTTTCGCGATATCGGTACAGTATTCAGTTGAGCGAGCATCGCGTGGATCTGAAGTGGTGAAACCCACTTGGTTATTGATGACGATATGAACCGTACCACCAACCGTATAACCGCGAGTTTGCGACATTTGGAAGGTTTCTTGGTTAACACCCTGACCTGCAAATGCAGCGTCACCGTGAACGATCACCGGAAGAACGTCATCACCACCGATGTCTTTACGACGAACTTGGCGTGCACGAACCGAACCTTCAACCACTGGTCCAACAATTTCAAGATGCGACGGGTTAAATGCCAATGCCAAATGTACTTCGCCACCTGACGTCATGACATTTGATGAGAAGCCTTGGTGGTATTTTACGTCACCCGAACCTTTTTTATGAATTGATTTACCTTCAAACTCACCAAAAAGATCAGCTGGGTTTTTACCCATAATATTTACAAGAAGGTTGAGACGACCACGGTGTGGCATACCAATCACAACTTCTTTACAGCCCACAGAGCCTGCACGCTGAATAATTTCGTTCATCATTGGGATGAAGGCTTCACCACCTTCTACACCAAAGCGCTTAGCGCCGACGTATTTGTTACCCAAAAACTTTTCAAGGCCTTCCGCAGCAGTTAAGCGCTCCAGTAGTCCTTTTTTCTGGTCATTGGTAAAATTGAACTGACCACGCGCACTCTCTAAACGTTGTTGAATCCAGCGTTTTTCTTTGGTGTCGACAATATGCATGTATTCTGCACCAATAGAACCACAATAAATGGCTTCCATTGCATCGATCATTTCACCGAGAGTAGCTTCAGTTTTACCAATAGCAAGATTACTGGTATTGAATATCGTATCAAGATCAGACTTCGTTAAACCATGAGCAGATAAATCAAGATCTGGAACGTCTTCGCGTTTTGCAAGACCTAGTGGATCGAGTTTTGCTTTTTGATGACCACGGTTACGATATGCTGCGATGAGTTGTAAGACACCAATCTGACGACGCTCATGATCACTGCTTACCGAACTCTGTACAACTGCTTGTACACGGCTCGAATTACGTCCAAGTAATAAGAACTGCTCACGCACATTGCTGTGTGGTTGATCACCTTTTGGGAATTTATCGAAGTATTGGCGCCAGTCCTCTGTCACAGAGGTTGGGGAGGTCAGGTATTGCTCGTAAAGCTGTTCAATATACGCTGCGCTATCAGCGGAAAGTTCAGTGTCAAGACGCAAAGCGTCAGCAACATCTTGCATTTGTGGACCCATTTCCTATTGCAAAAACATTACGGGTTGCTTTTTTAAACAGACCCATGATTGATAACGCCAAATTGTAAAATGGCATTACAAACCCATTCTGGCGCTGAGACCAAAGGGGGCGTTATGACCACATCAAGTTTCCTTGACATAATCAATGAAAAACAACGCCGTCATTGGCATCATTTATCATCTGTATACTCGGCGACGCCGAGCAATTTTTGCAAATCATCTTAGAAAAACAAAATCTTACCGCTATTTGGCTTTTCTAAAATAACTCTTCTACATAAAAATTAAGCACAATCAAAAATCGTGCTTCGTGTATATGGCCTATTATGCACTTTGTGGGCATAAAATTTCGTTTCAAATCGTATCATGTTCTGCTTACACGAATTGATTTTTTTGACATATACCTCTTATAAATTGACAAAATACATTGGCTATTTTAGCTGATAACCTATGGTGCTTGATATACATTTTAGATGCAATTTAGACATTAGTCCCATTTATTTTTAATAAAAAAAGCGCACATAAATATGTGCGCTTTTTTTAACGGAATTAACCTGCTTGATCGAGAAGCATGTTACGAATGTGACCAATTGCTTTTGTTGGGTTCAAACCTTTCGGGCAAACAGATACACAGTTCATGATTCCTTTACAACGGAACAATGAGAATGGGTCGTCCAAACGCGCCAAACGTTCTTGAGTAGCGGTATCACGCGAATCGATAATAAAGCGATAAGCGTTTAGTAGCGCAGATGGACCCAAGAATTTGTCTGGGTTCCACCAGAACGATGGGCATGATGTCGAACAACACGCACACAAGATACATTCATACAGGCCGTCAAGATGCTCACGGTCGGCTTGAGACTGTAAACGCTCTTTTGGTGGCGCTGGCTGATTGTTAATCAGGAATGGCTGGATCTTGTTGTATTGATCGTAGAACTGGTTCATGTCTACAACCAGATCCTTAATCACTGGCAAGCCTGGTAGAGGACGAATCACGATTTTTTCAGGCAAATCGTTGAGGTTCCACAAACACGCCAGACCATTTTTACCATTGATATTCACACCATCAGAACCACAAATACCTTCTCGGCATGAACGGCGGAATGTCAAGGTTTCATCCTGTACTTTCAGTGCAAGTAACGCATCAAGCAACATACGGTGCTTGTCGGTTAGCTCGAGCGTGAAAGTTTGCATGTACGGCGCTTTATCCTTATCAGGATCATAGCGGTAGATTTCGAATGTACGAGTACCTCTACTCATCTTTAGTCTCCCGATTAGAATGTACGTGGTTTAGGTTCAATTGCTTCAACCGTTAACGGATTGAAACGAACTGGCTTGTACTCAAGACGGTTATCCGATGAATACCACAATGTGTGTTTCATCCATTCATCGTCACGGCGACCATATGAATACGTTGGGTGATCAGGAGCCAACTCGTAGTCAACCACTGTATGCGCACCACGACATTCTTTACGTGCAGCAGCAGAAATTAATGTAGCTTTCGCAACTTCATACAAGTTTTCAACTTCAAGCGCTTCAACACGCGCGGTGTTAAATACTCTTGATTTGTCTTTCAAATGAATGTTACGTACACGAGATTCCATCGCAAGGATTTCTTGTACACCCTTGTCAAGCAAAGCTTGAGTACGGAATACACCAGCATGATCCTGTACGATGTCACGGATTGTATCGGCAATTTCTTGTGCATTCTCACCAGAAGTTGAATCATCTAGTTTGCGAATACGTGCCAATGTGTTTTCAAGTACGTCATTTGGTAATGGTGCATAATCATCACCATGGTGCTTGGTCACATAATCAATGATATGTTCACCAGCCGCCTTACCAAATACCACCAAATCAAGCAATGAGTTGGTTCCCAAACGGTTCGCACCGTGAACTGACACACACGAACACTCACCGATTGCATAAAAACCTTTAACCGGTTTTACATAATCGCGCGTACCTTGGTAGGTATATTGTTTAGTGTCTTTGTCGTAGTGTGCAGTAAACTCGCCTTCTTCCACACCATGCGGCACCACAACCTGACCATGGATATTGGTCGGGATACCACCCATTTGGTAGTGAATTGTAGGTACAACAGGAATTGGCTCTTTGGTACAGTCAACGTTTGCAAACTTTTTACCAATCTCAAAAACAGACGGTAAACGCTTCATGATGGTTTCTGCACCCAAGTGCGTCATATCAAGAAGAATGTAGTCGCCTTTAGGGCCACAGCCACGCCCTTCTTTGATCTCTTGGTCCATTGAACGTGATACGAAGTCACGCGGTGCCAAGTCTTTCAATGTTGGTGCATAGCGCTCCATGAACGGTTCGCCGTCCTTGTTACGCAAAATACCACCTTCACCACGACAACCTTCTGTCAACAGTACGCCAGCTCCGGCAACACCCGTTGGGTGAAATTGCCAGAATTCCATATCTTGTAATGGAATACCTGCACGCGCTGCCATACCCAGACCATCGCCTGTATTAATATAAGCGTTGGTTGATGCACGGTAAACTCGGCCTGCACCACCCGTAGCGAACAAAGTTGCTTTGGCTTGGAATACGGCAATATTACCTGTTTCTTGGTCGTAAGCGGTTACACCAAGTACATCACCTTCATTGTTACGGATCAGGTCAAGCGCAATCCATTCAACAAAGAACTGTGTGCCCATTTTTACGTTGCTTTGATACAACGTATGTAAAAGCGCATGACCTGTACGGTCAGCGGCTGCACAGGCACGTGGTACTGCTTTTGCACCATAGTTTGCAGAGTGACCACCAAATGGACGCTGATAAATCGTTCCATCTTCGTTACGGTCAAACGGCATACCCATGTGTTCAAGCTCGTACACCACTTTAGGTGCTTCACGCGTCATATATTCGATCGCGTCTTGATCACCTAACCAGTCAGAGCCTTTTACGGTGTCGTAAAAGTGATAGTGCCAGTTATCTTCTTGCATGTTGCCTAACGATGCACCGATACCACCTTGCGCGGCAACCGTGTGCGAACGTGTTGGGAATACTTTAGTCAAAACAGCAACTTTTAAACCCGCTTGTGCAAGTTGATACGCTGCACGCATACCAGAACCACCACCACCAACGATGACAGCATCAAAGGTGAGGTTTTGGATATTTGAATAATCTTCTTTAGGGTTTATCGCGCCCATGATGTCTTCCTATCAATTCGCCCAGAAAATCTGGATACCCCAGATTACAAATACAAACACGGCAATAATGACAGCCGTTGTTAGAACCAGACGTAAACCTGAAGCTGAAGGACCCATTTGACGAGTCGTTACATAGTCAGTAAATACTTGCCACATACCAATCCAAGCGTGTGCTGCCAATGACAATACAGCCAACAAAGACAAAATCTTCATTGGTAAAGTCATCATGAAACCAGACCATTGCTCATAGTTAAAGCCACCATGAAACAAAATCCAACCCATGATCACGACTGTATATACGGCTAAAACAACAGCACTAATACGCTGGACAAACCAATCGCGAGAACCTGAACCTGTTAATCCTGTAGCACTTTTCATTAG
The DNA here is from genome assembly GCF_029967895.1 of Acinetobacter sp. V89_7. Classification (NCBI taxonomy): domain Bacteria; kingdom Pseudomonadati; phylum Pseudomonadota; class Gammaproteobacteria; order Moraxellales; family Moraxellaceae; genus Acinetobacter; species Acinetobacter sp. V89_7. The sequence continues at coordinate 19,936 of NZ_JASCAJ010000003.1, read as the reverse complement.
AACATAATCCATACGAAGGCTGCGATGATACCAATCACAGATAAGATCAATGCAACTGTAGCGGCAGTTCGCCCACTTTGAAGCTCTTCTGCAAAGCCAAGATCAGCAAGCAAGTGTTTAACACCAGCAATGAAGTGATAAATTAAACCTGCTACAAATACCCATACGATGAATCGTACTAAAATATTTCCGAAGATAACTGTTTTTACGTATTCAAATCCTTCTGGTGATGCTAAGGATTTATCCAAAATCCATAATAGAACGGGAATTAATAGAAATACGATGACACCAGAGAGACGGTGTAAGATTGATGCAATAGCCACGGGTGAGCGTAAGTTTACCGCTAACACCTGACCCATGGACAAATTGACAGGTCTGTTGCTTTTCACAGCGGGCATCCTGTAGTAAAAACTCCAGCTGGAGTTTGTTTGAATTAATTCGAAGGAAAGCTGGCATTGAAGGCAAGCAAATGCCTACTTAATAAACGACTCTTGAATTATAAAACGTCAAAAATCAAATTACAAACAATGAAAAACCTCTTTTTCATATAAAATTAAGCAAATAAGAATCATTTACCTATACGAATTGGTCACATAATCATCGTTAATTAGATTAAAAACTCGTATGTCTCTATTTTTATATACTATTTTAAAAAAACCAGCTTTAATTGGCTTTATGATCTTCATCATATGAGAATTAGACCAAAGATATTAAATACAACTGAACTCTTTGCTTACACAGATTGCAATTGAAGGTTTAAGCTTATTCTGAATCCGCTTTAAATCATAAAGCTTATATTTTTTTATAAAATGTCGTGCTGCTTTTATATTCTTTGCAGCCTTATATCGCTATTATAAAGAACTACTTACTTTGTGAATAACTTCAACTACACAATCAAATTTGATTTAAATTCACACAAAAATAATCTTATTAACCGCCCTATACGTTCTGAAAAGTACAAATTTTGAGGTGAATGATGAGTTCAATTAGCTATTTTTTAACCAGTTGAATCAATTTTAGAAATACTGGCCTATCTGTTTTAAAGCATGAAACCGATTAACCCATTCGAGGTAAATACTCGGTAAGTTATGGGTTTTAAGCCATTTTCATAATGCGTTGGCATAATCTACCAATAGCCAGATGGATTAATTGCTCTAAAAATTTGTTTACAATTTAGATTTTAGACCCAATTTTTTTCTGCACGGCGTCATAAATTTGACTTATCATAGCGCGTCGATACTGTGATTTTATTCATTTTTTTAACCCTTAACAGTTAAACTAAATACTTGTGGTGACGCTACTTTTTTATCCATTAGTATAATTGACAAAATTTCAGTTCACACTAATCTTAGTAACAATTTTTGACCCGTCTGATTCGTGCATTAAAAGATTAATACTTCGATTCAGATCAACATTCACCAGGACAGGAGATCTATTGAATGTCTGAAGCAACTGGCAAGAAAGCCGTACTAAAGCTTGATGGCAAAGAAATTGAATTACCAATTTACAGCGGCACATTAGGCCCAGATGTAATCGACGTTAAGGATGTATTGGCCGCAGGTCATTTTACGTTTGATCCTGGTTTCATGGCGACCGCTTCTTGTGAATCGAAGATTACCTTCATCGACGGGAACGAAGGTGTGTTATTACACCGCGGCTACCCAATCGATCAGCTTGCAACTCAGGCGGATTATCTCGAAACATGTTATTTGCTCTTAAATGGTGAACTCCCAACCAAAGAGCAAAAAGAAGAATTTGATGCGAAGGTGCGTAACCACACTATGGTTCACGACCAAGTAAGCCGTTTCTTTAATGGTTTCCGTCGTGATGCGCACCCAATGGCAATCATGGTTGGTGTGGTTGGTGCTTTATCTGCGTTCTATCATAACCAGTTAAACATCGAAGACGTGAATCATCGTGAAATTACTGCTATCCGCTTGATCGCAAAAATTCCGACGCTTGCAGCGTGGAGCTACAAGTACACGGTGGGTCAACCTTTCATCTACCCTCGCAATGACTTGGGCTATGCAGAAAACTTCCTGCATATGATGTTTGCGACACCTGCAGATCGTGATTACAAAGTAGATCCGATTCTAGCTAAAGCAATGGATCGTATTTTCACGCTTCATGCGGATCATGAGCAAAATGCATCAACGTCAACTGTACGTTTGGCAGGCTCAACTGGCGCGAATCCATATGCATGTATCGCAGCGGGTATTTCAGCGCTTTGGGGCCCTGCTCACGGCGGTGCAAACGAAGCTGTTCTGAAGATGCTCGACGAGATCGGTACAGTTGAAAACGTTGCTGGCTTCATGGAAAAAGTGAAGACCAAAGAAGTGAAACTCATGGGCTTTGGTCACCGTGTGTATAAAAACTTCGATCCACGCGCGAAAGTGATGAAAGAAACGTGTGATGAAGTTCTTGCTGCGCTTGGCATCAACGATCCACAACTTGAACTTGCGATGGAACTTGAGCGTATTGCGTTGTCTGATGAATACTTCATCAAGCGTAACTTGTATCCAAACGTAGACTTCTACTCAGGTATCATTCTCAAAGCGATTGGTATCCCAACAGAAATGTTTACCGTGATCTTTGCACTTGCACGTACTGTTGGCTGGATCAGCCACTGGTTAGAAATGCACAGTGCTCCGTACAAAATTGGTCGTCCTCGTCAGCTTTATACTGGCGAAACCAAACGCGACATCCAGCGTTAATCGCTGCCTAAGCGTTATACCAATAAAAAAAGACCGCATTTGGCGGTCTTTTTTTATTGCGGGGAAGCAATAAACGGAATACAGGCAGCCAGATCATCACAAGATTGTTGACGATGTTTTTTGAGAAAGTAGTCTTGAACCATTTGCGCCTGCTGCTCAACACCAAACTCTAAAAAAGTTTTACCGCGCTTAAGCACATAATGATATTGGCGCTCAAAAATAGCCTTTCGAATCAGCTTAATGCCCTGCTGTACTTGCCATACATGTACCAATTCATGAATGAGCCAAGATTGCTTTTCAATCGACTGCGTCGAAAAATCTTCGCACCAGTCGATCACATTAAAATAAATATGCCCATTGGGACTGATTGCATAGTGCTTCAATACCAAACGATGTGCACAAATAAAGATCGAATCATAATTGAGATGCGAGCTAAAAATTTCGCGTGCAAGTGATATTTCACCCGAGGTCAGCTTTCGTCTTCTGAGGATGAGAAAATTTTGTAGCATGATCTTTTTATTGATTGAAGATTAATTTGAGTGTAATCGATGTCGGCTATAGATACAGCCAAATTACAACAAATAAAAAATCGATTAAAATAGATAATTCTTGTTATTTTTGCGCAGAAAAAGCTTTGATTAGTATATATTATCTGTCTTGCACTGTTTTTCAATTCGATTGACTTTTTTTGTGTTATCCCATGCGTCACCCCGTTGTAAAAAGAAAATGACAAAAGCAACGAATGGCGTATATCTGTGCTATCGATCTAGGATTAGGTTTGAATGAAAAGTTTTAAAATTGCCCTTGCTCAATTTTCACCGCATATTGGCAATATTGATTCAAATGCTCAAAAAATGATTGAGCAAGCAAATGAAGCTAAAAAACAACATGCTGATTTAATTATTTTTCCAGAACTCTCCATCATCGGCTATCCAGCCGAAGACTTGCTGCTACGTCCAAATCTTGGTAAACGAATGCATCAGGCATTTCAGCAACTTAAAGAAGTAAAAGACATTGTAATGGTGTTTGGATTTGTACATCAAACCGAAGAAGGACATCGTTATAATTCTGCCGCTGTCATGAAAGATGGTGTCGTGCTCGGAATCTATAACAAGCATAATTTACCCAACTATGGCGTTTTTGATGAAAAGCGCTACTTCAACCCTGGGCATCAACACCTTGTGTTTGAGTATTTAGGACACAGATTTGGTGTCTTGATTTGTGAAGATATTTGGTCACTCAACACGGTTCAACAGCTCACGCAGCTCAATGTAGAAACAGTTTTGGTGCTCAATGCATCACCATATGAGGTGGGTAAGCCGCAGCACCGTGTTCAGACTTTGACTGAACTCTCTAAGCAGCTCAATGTCAATCTGGTTTATCTCAATCAGGTAGGCGGGCAAGATGATCTTATTTTTGATGGCACCAGCTTTGTCATCAATCACACTGGAACTGTGGCTGTACAGGCACCGAGCTTTAAGGAAGCGCTGTACTATGCTGAATATGATGTCGAAAATAAGCAGTACAAAACCACTGAAGTGACGCCTGCACTCGATACCATGGCGGAAATTTATCAAAGTTTGGTGATGGCCACGCGTGACTATGTACAACGTTCTGGTTTCCCGGGTGTGATATTAGGTTTGTCTGGCGGTATTGACTCAGCACTCACCCTAGCGATTGCAGCCGATGCAATTGGTGCCGATAAGGTTCAAGCAGTCATGATGCCTTATACCTATACGGCTCAAATCAGTGTGGAAGATGCGACCGAGCAAGCGCGACGTATGGGCGTTACCTTCGGGATCGCTGAAATCCATCCGATTGTAAATAGCTTCATGCAAATGCTATATCCATTTTTTGGCAACACACCGGCAGATGCGACGGAAGAAAACCTACAGGCACGTGCACGTGGCACGCTGTTGATGGGGCTGTCTAACAAGTTTGGTAATCTGGTGCTTTCAACCGGTAACAAGTCTGAAATTTCAGTGGGTTACTGCACACTTTACGGCGATATGGTGGGTGGTTTTTCTGTACTTAAAGACGTGTATAAAACCATCGTGTTTGAGCTGGCAAAATATCGCAACACGCTTGGTGATACGCCTGTAATTCCTGAACGTGTCATTACTCGCCCGCCATCGGCAGAATTACGTCCAGATCAGAAAGATCAAGATTCATTGCCGCCTTATGATATTCTGGATGCGATTCTTTACGCTTATATCGAAGAAGATCAAAGTCAGGCCGATATTATTGCCAAAGGCTTTGAGAAAGACGTAGTTGAAAAAGTGATTCGTCTCGTTGATCGTAATGAATACAAGCGTCGCCAAGGTGCAATTGGCCCTCGAATTAGTTCACGTGCCTTTAGCCGTGAGCGCCGCTACCCTATCGTAAATGGCTGGAGACCAGATGACTAAGGATCAGACATCGTCTAGCGCGCAGCTTGCTCAAGCACTTTTGCTTGAGCAGGTGCATTATTTCAAGTCTCAGCTCTGTGCTGAGCACTCTTCGGAGTATCTACAACATCTCTCGCATTTGATTTTTCAGTCTCTCCAACAGCTCAAACTCCATCAAGTCATCGATATGCAACAACTTGAAATGGTGGTTCGGCGCTATGCATTTGAGATGCAGTTGGGTGCAGATTTACTCGAATTCATTGGTGAAATTTCTAAGCAGATTTATCTTAGCGCACTTAAATCACCATCAACTTTGAATGATTTGGTCTCGGATCAACAGTTTGATATCTGGTTAGCCAAGTTTTTAGAATTAGACAATATTCGGCTTTACTTCAATACCTTCTTACGTCACAGCCCAGCCATTGAGCAACTGTGTCACTTCATCGCCACCAGCGCAATACATCATAAATTGCCTAGGTTTTTGCAGCCGGCATCGGGCAACGAATCTAGCACTACTTTACATGCGCGTTGGCAGCAAAATCTAAAATCCTTTTCACACAAACATCAGCAACGAATTGAGCAAAAAATTGAAGACTACTTGGCTCGCTTGATTCAGCAGCAATTGGCAGAACTAAGTGTCTTATCCAATGATGATCTTGAAGATTTACTGCGTACACTCTGGGACGATGTAAAAGACAAAACTGTTTACGAGTACATCTCTAAAATTAATCCTCTAGATATTGAAGAGTTTTTTGTACTGGTTTATGAATACTGGAAAGAACTGCGCCAGCAGCCTTTCATTCAAAATCTCGTGTTGCGGGGTGTCGAAGTATTTTATGAATTTTATCGTGATGATACGTTGCAGGATTTATTTTACGGCATTGGGTTAGACGAACAGGATATTTATACTGAAGTACAGCGGTTTTACCCCAAACTTATTCGAGTTCTAGATCGGGAAGGATTACTTGAACCGCTTTTGGTGAATGTTTTATCACCATTTTATGCGCGTAGCGAAACCTTAAGCCTGATTGAACAACATCAGTCATAAAACAAAGCCCAAACCGTAGCTAACGATTTGGGCTTTTACATTTAGAAATAATAACCCAGTGCTAAATACAGCATGCGGTCCCATCCATTGCCATCGCCCTGTGCCAATCCATTACTGCTGGCACCGACCATCGGATCATTTTTACTCCAGATGTATTCACCTTGAATCCCAATCTTTTTGTAGTTAAATGCAACACCTGCAATGATACGTTCTGAGTCTTCATAGCCCGTCTGATCTTTAAATAAACGACTATACGAGAAATATGGCTTAATATTCTTAAGCTCATAAAAGGGCTTTGCCACACTGTAATTGATTTCATTGACCACATAGTCGGTCTTATTGGCCACCTGATAAGGAAAATCAAAAGCACCCAAGGTTGAAAAGTCAGGAAACTCAGTGTCGCGGTTTTGAATGGATTGTGATCCGGCAAGTAACATCCACTGCCAAGCATTGTACTGCGTCTGTGTAAAGACATTCCAACTGTTACGTGAGCCGTCTTGACCGTTTTTTTTGTTTTTCAGTTCAGAATGCCAGAATGAAGTACCAATCTCGGTACTCAGTCCATCAATCGGCGTTACCTCAAATTTTTTAGATAACCGACCAATCCAGATATTTCTTTCTTTTAAATACGTTCCCGTTGTTAAATCATCTGCCTCGACAAATGCCGGGCTGTAGCGGCTTGAATCTTTTGACGTCCCCTTATAATTTCCACCATCTGTTGGATAAAAACCCAAACTTAAACTGTAATCATTCTGGTTGATTTGATAACGTAGCCCAAGCGCTGAAATATCCTCAAAACCGACTGTATTCATGAGGGTTTCGTAATAACTGCTGCCCCAGAAGCGTCCGAAGCCAAACTCAACAGGTTGCAATCCAACGCTCACCCGTTGCTGATCTGAAATCTTGTATCCGACCCACGCATCACTCAAAAAAACAGCATCACAAAGTTCATCGTATTCATAGCAACGCGCATCGAGTGCTGCCAGCCATTTAGGATTTTCATAGTTTAAATTGAGCTTGATATCTGCAAGACGCCAGTTGTTATTTGAACCCTCATTGGCTTCATCTTGAAAATCTTTGCTCAGATAGCGCGTACGGATAGCACCAGACACTTTCACTTGCCCCGCTTCGGCCTTTGGATCGCCCCAGCTTAGATCTTGTGCATATACCACTGGAGTAAATGCAATTGTTGTTGTGAGTAGTAATAATGACTTATTCATGCCATAACATCCTTTTGAGTGGGTGATGAAAATGCATAAGTTCGGTTGGAATTAGAAAACTAAAACAGTGAACTTGAGTGTGAAATAAAAATCTAAAAAAGATAGATAAAAAAAAAGATCACGTAATGTACATGATCTTTGAAAATGGTGGCTATGACGGGACTTGAACCTGTGACCCCCGCATTATGAGTGCGGTGCTCTAACCAACTGAGCTACATAGCCGTAAACTGTGAGCGCATTATCTATAGAACCTTCTTGGCCGTCAATAGATTTTGTTTTCAGCTGTTCACCAAACACTCAAATCATGCTAAATCGTACAAATTTATGACAATTTTGTAGATACCCTAACATTTTATGCGTTCATCAACAACCGCACGATGGTGCATCAGATCTGAATATCTAAAAAGGATAATGCTACGATTCAAAAACAATAAGCAAAAAAAAGACCATGCAGGAGCATGGTCTATAAAATGGTGGCTATGACGGGACTTGAACCTGTGACCCCCGCATTATGAGTGCGGTGCTCTAACCAACTGAGCTACATAGCCGAAAACTGTGCGCGCATTATCTTCATTAATTCAAGATACGTCAAGCATAATTTACATAAAATTTGGTGAAGTGGACCTGTAAGCCGGGTTCTGTCGAGGACGATCATTCCTCTAGGCGTACAATCACTCATACGCTCAAGCGACCTACCCGAATCCAGTACGGGCCGTACCTCAGGATTCCTATTTGGTCTTGCTTCTGGTGGGGTTTACCATGCCGTGAACTGTTACCAGACACGCGGTGCGCTCTTACCGCACCCTTTCACCCTTACCTCACGAATGAGGCGGTCTACTCTCTGCTGCACTTTCCGTCGGCTTGCGCCGCCCAGGCGTTACCTGGCACCCTGCCCTATGAAGCCCGGACTTTCCTCCCCTGTTTCAGTCACGAAGACCTCCACAGCAGCGACCGTCCAGTCCACTTCGTGTGCGCATAGTATCAAAGATTTGATTTAATTGCTTGTGCTTTTTTGATCAATTAGTTTTTGATACTTCTGCATGAGCTGATCTTGTGTCTCGACATGATTCGGATCTTTTGGAATACAATCGACAGGACAAAAAAGCTGACACTGCGGCTGATCAAAATGTCCAACGCATTCGGTACATAAATCGGGATGAATCTCATAAATCAATTCACCCATATAGATTGCCTCGTTGGGGCAAACCGGCTCACAGACATCACAATTGATGCATTCTTCGGTGATAAAAAGTGACACGTTACCAACCTTGCTGATGTTTTTGTTCAAATGCCTCAACCACAGCCTGAGGCACAAACTTGGCGACATCGCCTCGTAGGCGAGCAATTTCACGCACCAGAGTCGATGAAATAAACGAGTATTGTTCTGAAGGCGTTAAAAATACCGCTTCAAAATGATGATCAAGCTGTCGGTTCATGTTGGCCAACTGAAATTCGTACTCAAAATCTGAAACAGCACGCAAACCTCGTAATACCGCAGTAGCGTTTTGCTCACGAAAAAAGTTGACCAGTAATCCATCAAAGCCAACAAATTCTACATTATGTAGATGACTCAGAGAGGATTTGGCTAAACGTACACGCTCATCAAGACTAAAAAGTGGTTTTTTATGGTGTCCAATCGCAATTGCGACCACGACTTCATCAAACATTCGGGATGCACGGGTGACTAAATCTACATGACCATTGGTGATAGGATCAAATGTGCCTGGATAGATTACACGTGTTTTAGACATCCGTTTTTACTCTAGTTTATTTTGTAAGTCTTAATTCTAGCAAATCTTGATTTCATAGCGAAGTCACTCCATTAAAATGAAAAAACTTCACCTCAGTCGCGGTTTAGGGCACAATAGGCATAACTTTGGAATTTTAAGATTATGGCGAAAGCAGTAGTAGTTAAAAAAAATAATGGCGGGACCATTGCGCAAAATAAACGCGCGCGTCACGATTATTTTATTGAAGAAAAATTTGAAGCGGGTATGTCTTTGCAAGGCTGGGAAGTGAAATCCTTGCGCGCAGGTCGTATGAGCCTGACGGAAAGCTATATCATCTTTAAAAATGGTGAAGCCTATCTGTTTGGTGCCCAAATTCAGCCTCTTTTAACCGCATCCAGCCATGTTGTTCCCGAAGCGACACGTACGCGTAAACTGTTACTGTCACGGCGTCAAATTGATCAACTCATGGGTGCTGTCAATCAAAAAGGTTATTCGTGCGTTCCCCTCGCCTGTTACTGGAAAGGCCACTTGGTCAAACTTGAAATTGCGCTGGTGAAAGGTAAGCAATTACATGACAAGCGTGCCACAGAAAAAGATCGTGACTGGCAACGTGACAAAGCACGTTTAATGCACAAATAAAAAAAGCCTCAATTGAGGCTTTTTTTAGCTCTGGACTCAGTGCAAACGATACAATAATCCACCAATATACTCACCAAACCAGATGGCAGTGTCTAAATCACCTTGTGGCGGCGTAATGTCTACAGGCGCATTATCGGACTGGGTCATAAGCCCTAAACTGCTGGCCAGACGGTTTAAATCATCTTGGTTGTGCCCGGTGCTCATCAAAGGTAAACCCGACCACAACATGCCGTGCTGCATGGCAAACAGATGAATCTGTTGTAGCACCGAGAGCTTATCACCGCTTAAGCCGCCAGAATTGGCAAAACCTGCGGCGAGTTTACCTTGCCAGATCCGGTCTCTCCAACGTTTGGAGCTACTGTCCATAAACCTTTTAAAATCTGCCGAAACACTTCCCATATAAGTGGGTGAGCCAAAGATAATTCCTTGCGAGGCATCAAGTAAATCCCAGTCGATATGCTCAATCGGCATCAGATGTACTTCAATGCCCATTTTTTTGGCACCTTGTGCAATATATGCCGCGACCTTAGCTGTATGACCATAAGGACTATGATAAACGATTGAGAGAGATTTTCTGATCTGCGACATAAGATGCTTTAATCACCAAGTTAATGAAAGTTTAGCAGTTTTACTGCATGAACACGAATGTCGCCATACGCCCGGTTTTCGGATCTCGCCGATGCGAAAAGTAATGCTGCGCTTGACGATACGAACATTGATTGCCACCCAAAATCGTTTCTACACCAGATTGCTGCAAAATATAGCGTGCAATTGCATACAAATCGGCTTGAAATTTACCGGGCTGTTTACCTTCTTCAAACGCGGTGACGAGATCGGGGTATTTGGCACAAAAGGTCTGCTGTACTTCTGAACCGACCTCAAAGCACGGCTGACTGATGGCTGCACCTAACCATGCATAGGCAGGGCCACTTTGCATCGACTCGATGGTATTTTCAATAATACCATCTGCAAGACCACGCCAGCCGGCATGCAAATTAGCCACCTCAGTCCCCGCACGATTCACCAATACCACAGGCAGACAGTCTGCGGTCATGATCATGAGCGCCTGTGCCTTGCTTTGGGTAATCAGTGCATCGCCAGTTAATGCATCAAAACTAAGTGCTTGATTGACAGTATGACAAATCGTACTGTGGGTTTGGGTCATCCACGTCAGTTGCTTCACGCCATAAGCGCTTAACTCATTCAGTAGGCTCATTCGGTGCTGCTGCACACGATACGGATCATCGTGAACATGCAAGGCCAAATTAAAGCCCTCAAGCTCGGGAGTCAAACTCGACTTCGCTTGAGGATGCATGAGGGTGGTCTGCCCCACATATACTCCAGCGGGTAAACCTTCTACAAAGTCCATGCGACGATCCTGTAATTTTGGATTAATAAGCAGCGTTGTCTTGACGTAATACCTCAACCAGATGGGTGAAATCCTCTGGCCATGGCGCTTCAAACATCATTTCCTGTTGAGTTTTTGGATGTACCAGCCCCAATTTGGCTGCATGCAACGCTTGGCGTTTAAACGTACGCAAAGTGATATTTAAGCGCTCGCTGGCTCCTGCCGGTACGCGTACACGACTCATATACACCGGATCGCCAACTAAACCATGCCCAATGTAGCTAAAGTGCACGCGAATCTGATGCGTTCGGCCTGTTTCAAGCTGCGCCTGAATACGCGTGAAATGCTGAAAACGTTCTTTAACATTATAGTGTGTTACGGCATCGCGACCACCAGGTAAGATGGTCATTTTGATACGATCCACCGGATGGCGTTTAATCGGCTCATCAATAGTGCCACCCGCCACAATATTGCCGTATACAATCAGGTCATAAATTCGATATACCGATTTATCTGCCAATTGTTTGCTCAAAGAAAATTGTGATTCAAGATTTTTAGCCACCACCAAAAGGCCACTGGTGTCTTTATCGATTCGATGTACCAATCCGGCACGGGTGAGCTCGGCTGCTTTTGGATAATGATACAAGAGCGCGTTTACCAAAGTTCCCGTATGATTGCCCGCACCCGGATGCACCACCATTCCGGCAGGCTTGTTGATGACCAGAATATCATTGTCTTCATAAACAATTTCCAGCGGAATGTCTTCAGGCTTACTGGTGGTCTGTGCCTCAAGCTCTACATTCAAAGTTAGTAGTTCATTGCCTTCACAGCGATATTTGGGCTTTACAATTTCACCATTTACCAACAAGTGACCGTCTTTCATCCACTGTTTTAATTTCTCGCGTGAAAAGTCACTCCACACCGATGCCGCCACTTGATCAATACGTTGACCCAAGTATTCAAGATCAAGTTGAACTTGCAACGATAAACGTGTTGCAGTTGGCTCAGAAGTATGGTTATCTGCATCCTCAGAATCTTCGAGTAAGTTGAAGTCTGTTTCGGAGAGATTAGGATTCGAAGATTGTGCTGAAGTCATTTGCTCTTTCAGATAAAAGTGATTTAATAGCGCAATTGTAGCTCATTGCCCGTATTAAACAGAGGAGTTTTTATGTCGCTACCAAATTATAAGATTACCATGCTTGCCCTTTCTCTTGGCGTAGCGGCTGCAATGGTGGGCTGTAGCAGTAATCCCAAAAAAGAAGTAGTCGATACAGGCCCTCAGTCAAGTGAACAAATTTACATGCAAAAAGCGCAGCAAGCGCTTGATCGCGGTCAATATTCTGAAGCGGCAAAATCATTAGAAGCAATTGATACCTACTATCCAACAGGTCAATCTTCGGCACAAGCACAACTCGATCTTCTGTATGTAAAATTCCAGCAAAAAGAATTTGAAACCGTGGTCACGCAAGCCGATCGATTTATTCGCCTGAATCCACAGCATCCAAACGTGGATTATGCGTACTATATTCGTGGCGTTGCCAACATGGAATTAAACTACGACAGCTTGATGCGCTATACTTCTTTACAGCAGTCACACCGTGACACCAGCTACATGAAGTTGGCTTATCAAAACTTTGTCGATTTAATTCGCCGTTTCCCAAGTAGTCAATATTCGGTCGATGCAGCACAGCGCATGAAGTTTATCGGGCAAGAGCTGGCTGAAAGCGAAATGAATGTGGCACGTTTTAATATTAAACGTAAAGCCTGGATTGCAGCCATTGATCGTGCGCAGTGGGTGGTAGAGCATTATCCTCAAACACCTCAAACACCTGAAGCTTTGGCTACTCTGGCTTATGCCTACAATGAAATTGGCGATAAAGCCACCTCAGAACAGTACGTTAATCTGTTAAAACTGAACTACCCGAACTTGGTTCGTGCGAACGGAACAGTAGATCTTGCGGCATCTCGTCATGATGCGAGCTGGGTTAACCGCGCAACATTGGGTATTTTTGGTCGTGAAGCCAAAGCCAATGCAAACGCAGAAACCACTTCAAGCAACGTAGAAAGCACAGAAAAACGGAGCTGGACCAACCGTTTAAGCTTGGGTTTACTCGACAAGCAAAAAACCGTCGATACCAGTACTACCGAGATGCCAAAACCACCAGCACAAGCGACACAAGCCGTACCAAGTACAACTGAAGCAGATGCTGCAAAATAACGTATCGGCTGGTTAAAAGCACATTGAAAAGGGCAAGCATGGACTTGCCCTTTCATTTTTACTTACGATCAAAATTCTTTTTTTTGTTTGCTTCAGCTAAACTATTTAATTGAAGCTTTTTTGCATGTGCTCGGGATTCTTTCTGTTATGGCCATTCCTCAACATACCATTGATCAAATTCTAGACCGAACCGATCTGGTAGAATTGATTGGCCAACGCGTAAAACTCAAAAAGTCAGGGCGCTCCTACTCTGGTTGCTGTCCATTCCACCAAGAAAAAACTCCTTCTTTTCATGTTTATCGTGACAAGGGCTATTACCATTGCTTTGGTTGTCAGGCCAACGGTAATGCAATTCGTTTTTTAATGGACATCGACGGGCGCAACTTTATCGATGTCATGCAAGAGCTATCGAGCAAATCGGGCGTAGAACTCCCTAAAGACAATTTTGAAAGCAAGAAACTCTCTTATAAACGCGCTACACAAAAACCGCAGCCAATCGCACCAGTACCAGCTCAAACGTCGATACCAGAGACGAACTCAAATGAAACATCCGATGCATCACAGGCACTCGAAGCGCCAGTGTTTATGGATGATCCATTTGCGCAGTTTGAACAAAATTATCAATCTTTTGATGATGATATTCCACAAGAAGGCAATTTATATGATTTGCTGGAAAACGTGGCGCAATTTTATGAACGACAACTTCCAAATAGCATTAAAGCCCAGCAATATTTTAAACAGCGTGGACTCACTGCAGAAACGATTCAGTTTTGGCGTTTGGGCTATGCTCCCGAAGACTGGCAGCATTTGGAAAAAGCCTTTCCTTACGACGTAGAAGGCTTAAAGCAAGTCGGGCTGATTCGTTCTAGCGACAGTGGGCGTGACTTTGATCTCCTGCGTGAACGGGTTATTTTTCCGATTCGTGATCATAAAGGTCGTGTGGTGGGCTTTGGTGGCCGCGCACTCAACGACGAAATCAAACCCAAATACATCAATTCCCCCGATTCGGATGTCTTTCATAAAAATCAGCTGCTTTACGGACTGTATGAAGGGCGCAAGCTTAAAGCCAGAGACTGGCTGATGGTTGAAGGCTATATGGATGTCATTGCGTTGCAGCAGTATGGCGTATATGGAGCCGTAGCAACGTTAGGCACGGCCAGTAATGTCGATCACCTGAATACGCTATTTAAGCAAAACTCGCGCATTACCGTGGCTTTCGATGGCGATGCGGCCGGTCAAAAAGCCGCACGTCGAACCTTGGAAATTGCATTGCCCTCTTTAAATGATGGGCGGGAACTCAAGTTTTTTGTATTACCCAAAGAACATGACCCAGACTCACTCATTCGGCGTGAAGGACTCGAGCATTTTCAACGCTTGCTTGAGCAGGCGCCATTACTGTCCGATTTCATTTTTGCACACCTCACTCAGCAGCACGATATTTCAACGCCTGAAGGAAAAAGTCAGGTCATGGGAGAACTCCGCGAGCTGACCGATTTATTGCCTAAACAAGGGTCATATCGTTATTTGTTAACGCAGTCGTTTCGAGAAAAGTTAGGACTGGGGCGCAAGTTTACTCCGCAAGTCAGTCATGATGCATCGTTATCCTTTAATATTCAGACCAAAGATGAAGACTTGGCGATTGCACTGCTGATTCAACATCCATATCTGTATATTCATTTTGAGGCCTTACGCGCCGTGATCGCGCCAGATCAACTTCTGGCCAAGATTTTATCGGTACTGGATCGTGTTTTTGAAGAGTTGCCAGACGACCAAGAGCTCGCGACCTATTATATTTTGGGCGCATGTAATTTATATCGACATGAAATTGCAGATATTTTGGAGCGAACGAACCTTCAAAATCTGATGCATGCACCAGAAACTGCCGACAAACTGGCCAAAGAATATGCACTGGGTTTACAAGAAAAATATTTAAGAACGAAACTCAAAACGCCTATTTCGCTCATCGAATCGCGTAATTTGCGTCAGCAACTAAACGAATTGACCAAGCAAATCAGTTTACGCTTATTGTCTTAAGGATACTTAGTCTGCTGTATTTTTGGGCTTGCGCTCATGCTCAAATACATCATTGAGCTGATTTTTCATCCACTCAAAATAGTCTGGATGTTCATGTTGTGCCGCTTCGCGCAGTAAGATCGATGTCGGGTGCATGAGCTTTTGAGTCAAACGATGCGCCAGTTGCGTCATCACTTCTTCTGGTGCTTGGCCTTTTTGCAAAGCAGCTAAGGCTTTGCCTAACTCAAGCTGCTGTTGCTGCTCACTGTGCACACGATAAGCATGAATTGTACTGCCTGCTTGCAGAATTTTTTGCTGGGTGAGCAATTGACTGGCCAGTTGACTCACCATGACTTCGGCTTCAACTGCCGCCTGACGTCGCTGCGCCAAATTTTCATCAATTACGCTTTGTAAGTCATCTACACCATACAGATATACGCCGTCTAGCGTTTCGACTTTCGGATCGATATCGCGCGGAACAGCCAAATCGACCAGTAGCATCTGGTTATAGCGACGCTTTTTGAGTGCAGCCTTAATATCTTGATAAAAAATGACCTGATGTAAACTTCCGGTACAACTCGACACCACATCAGCACGGTGCAAATTGTCGGCCAGTTGATCAAATGCAATGATCTCGACTTCTACCTGATGGGCAATTTCTTGCGATAACTGCTCTGCCCGCGCTTGACTACGGTTACAGATGATGACCTTTGCTACACCCATTTCGGCCAGATGTTTGGCCACCAAAGTGTTCATTTCACCAGCAGCAACCATCATGACGGTAAGCTTTTCTGGTTGACTAAACACCTGTAAGGCCAATTGCGCAACCGCATAACCCATCGATACAGCATGGCTACCGACTGCTGTTTCGGAGCGAACACGCTTGGCTGCATAAAATGCGTATTCAAAAATGCGGTTTAAGTCGGAAGAAACGGTTTGTGCGTCTTTAGACAAAGCCAATGCACTTTTGACTTGCCCCAAAATTTGAGGCTCGCCCAACATAAGCGAATCGAGTCCACTGGCTACACGCATTAAATGTGTGACCGCCTGCGCATCTTGGTAACGATAAACATGATGAAGTAACTGTTTTATCTCAATACCATTGGTCTCGGCCAACCAGTTCAAGATCAGATCGGCATGCTCAGTCATGGCATAGACTTCGGTACGATTGCAGGTAGACACCACAACCATATCGTTTAAATCGGCATGACGATGCTGTTGAGCCAACAAATCGCGTAAACGTTCTGCGTTAAACGCGACTTGTTCTCTCAACTCGACTGAAGCTGTTTGATGGTTGACACCCAATGCAAAGAAAGACATATCAGATCATCATTTCGCTAAATTTATGCTATTGTGCAATATCGGTGTCATAAAAAGCATTACTTGGATTACTAAAAATTGCGACAAATGAATAACCGGTTAAACGGTACATCCATTAGACAATATTCTACCACATTCTTGTTGCTCGGTAGCATGGCTTCGACAGCACATGGACAAGCTGTGGATGAATTTCATCCAGCCGCATTAAATACCGATGCGCTTAAACAAAGCATGATTGCCGAATTTGCCTTGGCTTATGATGATATTCCAACCGCCATTCATAACTACACTGTACTCGCAATAAAAAGTAATTCAACCACCATTAAACAGCGTGCACTCGATATTGCACTCGAATACAACGATTTAAAAGCCGCTCTGGATATTGCAACGCACTGGGTGGTTCAAGAGCCTGAAGATGTGCCTGCACTCTTTTATCTGGCCCATATTGCGCTGCGTGCGCATGAATACAAGCTGGCTGCCAATACACTGGATAAAATTTTAACCATCGACCCCAATGCCGATCTGGAACAAATTCTTGCCGGTATTGCACCCGAATCCAAAGAAGATCGGGAAAATTTATTGGCTACACTCAAAACCAGTAAAGAGAAAGAAAACCCTTCGATTTTGGTCATGATTGCAGGCTTTGAGGCACAAAATGGGCATTTAGAGGATGCGCTTAACAACACCAACAAGGCCCTAAAAAAGCGTCCGAAGGTCACGGGCTTTATTTTAATGAAAGCCAATTTGCTGACCAGCCTAGGCGAAATTGAAGAAACACAAAAATGGCTGGCAAAATCCAGTCGTCGTCATCGAGACAACCTAGATGTTCGACTGGCTGAAGCGCGCTTTCTTATTCGTCATAGTGAGCCACAACTGGCGCTAAAAAAGCTCGAAGACATTATCAAAATGTGGCCTGACAATGAAGATGCCAAGTTTATTGCCGGCCTTACCAGTATCGATTTAAAATATTACGAGAAAGCCGAGCAATATCTGGTCGATTTACGTTACTCTGCAAAATATCAAAATGACGCCTATTATTATTTGGCCGTCAATGCAGAGCGCAAGCAGCACTTTGAAACAGCAAAAGCGTATTATCGTTTGGTCGATGGCAGCTTGTATGTGGTGTCTAGGCGTAATCTGGTGTCGATTTTTGAAAAACAGGGCAATCTAAACGATGCCTTACGTTTTTTAACCCAAGAGCGGGTCAATTATCCGCAGCATGCTAGTTTTTTATATCAGGCACAGGCCGAAATTTTAAAGAAAATGGGCAACAAGAAAGCCGCATTGCGCTTGCTCGATGAAGCCATTAAAAATATTTCGGATGATCCTGAACTGATCTATGCCGAAGTGCTGATGCTGGATCCTTTCTCAGATCGCGACAAGCTGGACCGCACATTAAAACAGTTGCTGCTCATCGAGCCAAATAGCCCGACCTATCTGAATGCTTATGCTTATACACTGGCGTTACAGAACCGACGCTTAGATGAAGCTCGTCAGTATGCTCAACTCGCCCTTGAATATGCCCCCGAACAAGCCTCAATTTTAGATACCTTGGGATATATCGCCTTTTTGCAAAATGATTTCAATGCAGCGATTGACTCTCTAGGCAAGGCGTATGCAATAAGCCAGAATGTGAATATTGGTGTACGGCTGGCCAAAGCCCTATACATGCAAGGCAATCTGACCGAATTTAGCCAAGTGTTACAACAGCTCAAAGAAAAAAATGCAAATGATCCACAATTAAAGCAACTCGATGCGCTAATTTTACCGACAGCAACTAAAAAGAGTTAATTTATGCTTACCACATCTCGTCTTTCCCTTGCCCTATGCTGCTCGAGTGCGTTATTTTTTACCGGTTGTCAGCATATCGTCAAAACGCAATCACCGGCTACTCAGAATCAAACTGAACAGCTTAATGAATTTGATTTACAAGGTAAAATTGGCGTTCGCACACCAAAACAGTCTGGCAGTGCCTTTTTTACTTGGTCTCAGCATCAAGATCAATTTGATATTGAGCTCAGCGGTATTTTAGGGGTTGGTAAAACTCAAATTACAGGCAAACCCGGACAAGTGAGCTTAAACAGCGCCAAAACTGGCTTGATTACTGCACAAACGCCTGAAGAGCTGTTACAGCGTGCAACTGGCTGGCAAGCTCCGATTACGCATTTGGTGAACTGGGTACAAGCTAGACCTGCCACAATGTCTGCAAAAACGACACAAGATCAAAATGGCCGTGTAACCAATATTGTTGAAGATGGTTGGGATGTGTCATTGAGTTATAACGATCAACAAAAACTTCCCAGCAAACTGATTTTAAAGCAAGCGCTTGCCGATAATCAGGAAAATCGTATTACAATGCTTATTCAAAATCGTTAAGTCAAATCCCCTTATGATGCGCGTTCCTTCACCTGCAAAACTGAATCTGTTTTTACATATCACGGGCCGTCGCAGCGACGGCTATCATGAATTGCAAAGCATTTTTCAACTGATTGATTTGTATGATTGGCTCACCTTTACGCCATTAAACGACAAGCATGAAATTGAAATTGAGGGAATTGCGCAGGTCGATCTGACACAAAATTTAATCTACCGGGCCGCACAATTGCTCAAACCATATGCAACAAAATACTGTGGCTTACACATCTTGATAGAAAAAAATATTCCCATGGGTGCAGGGCTAGGTGGCGGATCATCCAATGCAGCCACCACCTTACGGGTACTCAATAGCCTTTGGGAATGCAGCCTAACAATTGATCAATTGGCAGATTTAGGTTTAAGTCTGGGTGCAGATGTCCCGATTTTTGTTTATGGAAAAAATGCATGGGCCGAAGGAGTCGGAGAAAAGCTTACTTTTGTAGATTTAGATCAAAAACAATACATTGTTTTAAAACCTGACTGTTTTATCAGCACTCAACTGCTTTTTTCGCAAAAAACATTGACAAGAGATTCTAAGCGCACTACATTTTGCGCCTATCAGATGAAGCCTTCTGATTTTGGAAATAACTTTGAAGCACTTGCTAGAAGCCTATATCCAGAAGTAGAAGAAGCGATGCAGTATCTCGATCAGTTCGGTTCTGCACAGCTTACAGGAACAGGTGCCTGTGTTTTTACTGAGGTCACTTCCGATATGAATGTGAACGAAATTGTTACTCATGCCCCATGTAAAGCTTATGTGGTTCACGGGTTAAAACAATCTCCTTTATGTTTGTAAAAGAATGATATTTAGGGGCGTCGCCAAGTGGTAAGGCAGCGGGTTTTGATCTCGCCATCCGTTGGTTCGAATCCAGCCGCCCCTGCCA
>NZ_JASCAJ010000002.1:0-49276 GCF_029967895.1 Acinetobacter sp. V89_7 | reverse complement strand
CAATAAAATCAGTGGTATTGCCGCTGGCGCAGTGACATCGGCATCAACCGAAGCAATCAATGGCAGTCAGTTGTACGATGCAGCGAATAATGTGAAGAACATTATCGGTGGAAATACATCAATCAATGCTACGACAGGTGCATTGACCACGAGTAATATTGGTGGCACAGGTGAGGCGACGATTGACAAAGCGATTGGTCGTATTAATACTGCTGCAAATGCGGGATGGACACTTTCTGCAAATAATGATGTTTCATCGAGTAAGCAAATCAAGCCAAATGGAAAAGTTAACTTTGTCGGTGATGAGAACCTGAGCGTGGCTCAAACCAGTACTACGGATAACGAAGGCAATATCAAAGTTAACCTAAACAAGGATATTGTACTTAATAGCGTAACGACGGGTAATACTGTTATAAACAACGCTGGAGTAAGCATAGGCAATACTCAACTTAGCAGTACGGGGTTAACCATTGCGGGTGGTGCAAGTGTGACGACACAGGGAATTAATGCTGGTAATCAAAAAATTACTGGCGTTGCCAACGGTGTGAATGCTGCCGACGCTGTAAATAAAGCGCAGTTAGACGCAGTTCAAACAGCTGCGCAAGCAACAGACAATGCAGCAGTAAAATATGATGATCCATCGATCAAAGATAAAGTGACATTAGGTGGTGTTGGTTCAACGACGCCAGTGACATTAACCAATGTAAATGCGGGTCAAATTACAGCCAATTCAACCGATGCGATTAACGGCAGTCAGTTGTACGGTGCAGCGAATAATGTGAAGAACATTATCGGTGGAAATACATCAATCAATGCTACGACAGGTGCATTGACCACGAGTAATATTGGTGGCACAGGTGAGGCGACGATTGACAAAGCGATTGGTCGTATTAATACTGCTGCAAATGCGGGATGGACACTTTCTGCAAATAATGATGTTTCATCGAGTAAGCAAATCAAGCCAAATGGAAAAGTTAACTTTGTCGGTGATGAGAACCTGAGCGTGGCTCAAACCAGTACTACGGATAACGAAGGCAATATCAAAGTTAACCTAAACAAGGATATTGTACTTAATAGCGTAACGACGGGTAATACTGTTATAAACAACGCTGGAGTAAGCATAGGCAATACTCAACTTAGCAGTACGGGGTTAACCATTGCGGGTGGTGCAAGTGTGACGACACAGGGAATTAATGCTGGTAATCAAAAAATTACTGGCGTTGCCAACGGTGTGAATGCTGCCGACGCTGTAAATAAAGCGCAGTTAGATAGTGCGATCACTTCAGTGAATTCGAATGTCAGCCAATTGTCCAATTCAGCCGTGCAATACGATAAAAATGCTGATGGCTCGATTAATAAAGATTCTGTCACATTAGCAGGAATCAATGGCACTAAAATTAACAATGTAGCAAATGGTAATGTAGCAGTTGGTTCAAAAGATGCTGTGAATGGTGGTCAGCTTGCAGATGTCCGTGATAATTTACAGAGTCAAATTACAACTAATACTACTGAGATTAATGATATTAGAAATAATATTAATAACGGTACAGTGGGTTTAGTCCAACAAACAAATGCTAATGCAGATATTACCGTTGCGAAAAATACTGGCGGTTCACGCGTAAATGTATCAGGTACTGCTGGTGATCGTGTGGTAACTGGTGTAGCCGATGGTGCGATTAATGCATCATCGAATGATGCAATAAATGGCGCACAATTAAATAAGACCAATCAATATATTGCAACTTCATTAGGAGGCGGTGCCAAATACGATAACGGTGGATTTGTAGCGCCAAGTTATAAAGTAGGTGATGCTTCGTATAATAATGTTGGTGACGCTGTTGGCGCACTCAACGATGCGGATAAATCGTTGAGTAACCGTATTACGAATTTAGGAGATCAATTACAACAAGCATTCTATACGACCAACCAAAGAATTGATGATGTAGAGAAAAGAGCAAATGCAGGAATTGCATCTGCTATGGCATTAGAAGCAGCACCATTTGTCGCAGGAAAACTCACTTATGCGGTTGGTGCAGCATATCATGGCGGAGAAAACGCAGTAGGTGCTACTTTGAGAAGAACTGCTGATAATGGCCGTTGGGCAATTACGGGTGGTGTAGCTGCGGGTTCACAAGGTGATACAAGTTTCCGCGTTGGTATTAGTGGTGTAATTGACTAATTTTATAGGTGCTCAACGAGAGGTCGAAAATACTCAACCTCTCTTCCATCTTCTATGAAAAATATTAAAGAGAACAAAAGCTATGCAAATCAAAAGAACATTTATGTTCACTATAATGTTGGGCTTCATGATGTCGGTGACAGCAGCTGAACCATTGCCAAACAAAGAACAGATCACTTTTCCTGATCTAAGTAAAAGTTATCTTAAACAAGTATTGCGTTATGACGTAAATGATATTAGGCGTTTAGATGTTGGTCTTGATAAAGATCAAATTAGAGATTTATTAGGCAATCCACAATTTAGCGAAGGTCTTTTTGGTGTAAAAACTTGGAACTATGTATTAGATGTTCGTTTACCTGATACAAATCATTATCAGCGTTGTCAGCTTCGCATCGATTTTGATCAAAAATATAAAGCTGAGCGCTTATCATGGAAAGGAGAGAGCTGTCAGACACTGTCTGATCCTACTCATTCGTCTTAACTGATAACTTTAACTATTGTTTCGGAAGTGGTTGAAAAAGTACACTTGGGTGTGCTTTTTTTTGAAAAGTTTTTTCAATATTTAAGTCTATTCATTCAGCCAAACATAGAAAAAATAGCCTTATTATAAATTTTTTTTTAAACGATGATTTTGATTTTTAAAATGAAAATAAATAGAATTAATTGTCTTGTGATCCAATCAAATGATTCAAGATCATCTATCTAGGTTTTATTGCCAGCTAAACTAGAATAATATGAAAGCAAACTAAACGATAGAATAAATAGAGAAAGGCTATGAATCATCCTCATTCATTCGTAGAAAATAAACACAAAAATCCCAATCGATTGTCTTTAGATTTAATTGAGGCACAGTACGCCCTGAAAAATAGTTGGGGCAAAAAAAATGCAAAAAGCGTGCTGGTACTGGTCAGTGGGATTGAACTTGCAGGCAAAGGAGAAGCAGTTAAACAACTTCGTGAATGGGTCGATCCGCGCTATTTACGTGTCAAGGCAGATCCGCCGCATGTGCTGAATGTTAATCAACCGTTTTGGCAGCCGTATGCTTCATTTATTCCGGGCGAGGGACAGATCGTGGTGATGTTTGGTAACTGGTATAGTGATTTGCTGAGTACCGCCATGCATGTGTCCAAGCCACTGGACGATACTTTATTTGATGCCTATGTCAAAAATATGCAGGCATTTGAGCAGGATTTAAAAAATAATCAGGTCGATGTGGTCAAGGTCTGGTTTGACTTGTCTTGGAAATCATTACAAAAACGCTTAGATGATATTGATGTTTCAGAGCGGCGCTGGCACAAACTTCACGGGTTAGACTGGCGCAATAAAAAGCAGTACGACAATATCCAAAAGCTACGAAAACGCTTTAGCGATGACTGGATTGTGATTGACGGCGAAGACAAAACCAAGCGTGATCAGCTTTTTGCTGAATCAATCTTACATGCCATGCAGGATTTGCCTGAACATCCAGATCAGGGCACAATCAACTGGACTCAGGCGCTTGTACCAGACCTGTTGCTACATCCAGAGTCAGACGCGCTTGAGCATGATCAATACAAGAAAAAACTCAAAAAACTGACACGCAGAGTGGCTGAGGCGCTACGTTATGATGAGCGTCATGTGATGGTGGTATTTGAAGGCATGGATGCTGCGGGTAAAGGTGGGGCAATTAAACGCATCGTCAAACGGCTCGATCCGCGCGAATACGATATTTTTACCATTAGTGCACCCGAGAAATACGAATTACGTCATCCGTATTTGTGGCGGTTTTGGACCAAGCTTGAAAATTGTAGTGATATTCGAATCTTTGACCGTAGTTGGTATGGGCGCGTTTTGGTGGAGCGGATAGAAAATTTTGCCAACGAACTTGAATGGCAACGCGCTTACGATGAGATCAACCGCTTTGAAAAAGATCTGATCGACAGTCAGACGGTTATTATTAAAATCTGGTTATCGATCAGTAAAGATGAGCAAGAACAGCGTTTTCATGCTCGGGAAAAAACACCACACAAACGCTTTAAAATTACCGAAGATGACTGGCGCAATCGAGAAAAATGGAATGAATATTTAAATGCGGCGGCCGATATGTTTGAGCGCACCAGCACCGATGCAGCACCTTGGACCATTATTGCCACAGATGACAAATATAGCGCTCGGATCAAGGTATTAAAAACGATTCTTAAATGCTTAAAAACCACCTGAAGCGGTGGTTTTTAATACAGAAAACTTACAAACTTAAGTGGTTTGATTCATCAGTTTCCCCGTGTTTTGTCGAGCCAATTGTGCACCGAGTGGCGCTTTGGGCTCACTGCGTGACTGACGCTGACGAAACACAATGAGCGTCGCAATCAAACTGATAATTGCGGCAAACATGAGCCAAAAGGCGGGCATGCTTTTGCTGCCACTTTGTTCGACCAGATAAGTCGCAATCATCGGGGTGAGGCCACCAAACACCGAAGTTGCCAGACTGTACGCAACAGAAAAACCTGCAATTCGAACTGAGCTTGGCATCATTTCAGTCAAAGACACCACCAATGCACCGTTGTAAAAACTATACAACAATGACAGCCACAGCAAAGACACCAGCATGTGTGACAGACTGATATTTTGAGTTAACCAGCTCAAAAGCGGATAAGCCGTGACAAAGATCAGCGTCGTGGTTGCAATCAATAGCGGTTTTCGGCCGATTTTATCCGATAAATAGCCGCCAATTGGGAGTAGAATAAAGTTACTTGCACCCACCATTACAGTTGCCAATAAGCTTTCTGCACTGGTCAGATGCAGCACTTCTTTGCCGTAAGTTGGTGTGTAAACGGTAATGAAATAAAACATGGTGGTGGTGGTAGCAACCATACACATGCCAGTCAGTACAATTTTCCAATTCGCGGCCAGCGTAGACATAATCTGGGCAGTGGTTGGATGTTCGGTGCGTGAAGCAAATGCTTCGGTTTCTGTTAAGGATTTACGCAACCAGAAAATAAACGGAATGATGGCGCAGCCCACAAAAAATGGAATTCGCCATGCCCAGTCGGCCACTTGTGCCTTGGTAAAGACCAGACTCACCACATAACCTAATGTGGCTGCAAAAATAACCGCCACTTGCTGACTAGCAGACTGCCAACTGGTAATAAAGCCACGATTATGGGGCTCTGCAATCTCGGATAAGTAAACCGAAACACCGCCCAGTTCTACGCCAGCAGAAAAGCCTTGTGCCAAACGTCCGGCAAAGATCAGTACCGTCGCGGCAAAACCAATGGTGGCATAGCCAGGTGTAAGGGCAATAATCAGTGAGCCAACCGCCATGATGCTTAAAGTCACCATGAGGCCTTTACGTCGACCAATACGATCTACATACGGACCCAGTACCAGTGCACCAATCGGGCGCATCAAGAAACTGACCGCAAAGACCAAAAAGGTTTTCATGAGTGCAGCGTAACTGCTATCGGAATGGAAAAACGTTTCGCCAATGGCTTTAGCGTACAAACCAAACAGGAAAAAATCGTATTGTTCGAGAAAGTTACCACTTGTTACGTTAAAAATGGCACGTATACGGGATGTTGATTGTCCATGTTCCACAACGACTCTCCATAGTTTGTTTGTCATCGTGTGATGGATAGTAAGTAGACAATCTTTAAAAAAACTTAAAATTTACGTGAAAAGTCAAATGATATATAGATACGCGTTGGTCAAATATACAACTTGTTTTTTAAAATCAGGCAGATAAAAGGCACACAAGGTGCCTTTTAAATGATCATTAAACAGCTGCGGTCGTGCTTTTTTGCTGAATACGTTTCGCCAGATGATAACATTCTTGGACATGCGCTTCGGCAACTTTTTTCATCACGATATAGCCCAAGCTCGCAGCGACGATCTGGCCACCAAGCGGAATAAATTTGGTCACTTGCTTGGTCAATACTTTTCCGATCACGCCATTGAGTGACTTTTTGACTGCGGTACGTGCGACAACCAGCCCCGAAAATTCGAAGCCGCGTTTACGTAATTCGTTCCAGTGAATCTGTTTGGTTTCTGGATCATAAACCGTAATATGGTCGGGAGATAAACCGAAGCGAGCGCTGATATCGGGAATAATTTGTGACAAAATGCCGATATCAATCACGACATCAAAAAATGGAATAGGAACGACGGCGGCGCCAGCGGAAAAATAGGCACGCTTTTTGACCATTTCCAGACATTCGTCACGAACGGCTTCAAGGTTTAAACTTGGATCAATTGAATCTGGGATATTCTCAATTTTCATGGATTTATACTCAATGTGGTCCTTTGCTGTTATTCAAACATTTTTTTTGAGCATGACTCAAATTTTTATACACATGGCAAACGTGACATAGTTCGCCAACGATGTATAGTGACGAATCTTTATGATTTTGTGCATAAAAAACTGCGATTTACAAAGGTAAGGGCTACATGGCGATTCATGTAATACAAAGTCAGCGTATCGATGTTTTGCTTCAAGGGGTGTGGCAATCTGTGCCGCAGCCGAGCCAGAATCCGTTTGATGTACTTGAAACTCAGCATTTCATTGTGCCAAGCGCGGCCGTGCAGCAGTGGTTGACCGAAAAACTCTCAGAATTGCAAGGGATTACCGCTAATTATCAATTTCATCAGCGTATCCGCGGGTTCCAGTGGTTTGTCTATCAGCAAGTGTTGACTGAATATAAAGATCAGGTACGTAAAGCCAATATTCCACGCCTTATTTTAAAGTGGCGTGTGTTTCAGGCGCTCAATCCTCTGATTCAGTCAGCTCACATGACCTTATCGCCTGAGCATCCGGCCTATTCACTGGTCGATCGAATTTATACCAGTGCAGATCAATTACAACAAGTCGATCAACAGCAACAGAAAAAACAAAAAATGCTGTACTGGGTGGCCGAACAGGTATCGCAGCTATTTGGTCATTACATGACCTATCGCGGGTATTGCCAGAAAAACTGTAGCGGTCCTTGTACCTGTGCCACCAACTGGCTCAGTGCATGGGGAGAGAATCGGACGCTGGATATCGAGCAACTGATGGGGCAAGCCCGCCAAGAGATTTCGGCGTTTCAGTTCCAGCACGCGCAAGATTTAGAGGCATGGCAACGTTGGTTATGGCAAAACCACTTTCATCAGGATTATCTGGATATCCTGAACATTGACGACTTATTTTGGCAACTCTTAGATGGGGCACAGAGCCGTGAAACTGCCTTGCAGCGTTTGCCTAAGCAAGTGGTTGTATTTACCGTGTTGGATTTGCCGCCAATGCAATTACAGTTTTTGCGCCGTTTGGGGCAATACATTGATATTTTTATTTTGCACTACAATCCTTCTCAGGAATACTGGGCAGATAGTGTCGATCCTCTGTGGAAACAGCAGTACGATGTACGTGTGAAATCCCGATTTATCGAGAAAAACCCACAGGCAAGTGATGCAGACATTGCACAATTTTTTGATCAATTTACCTTGCATTTTAATGCTGAAGCGCGTGAGTCTCGCCATCCCTTACTCACCCGTTGGGGCAAGCAGGCACGTGACCATTTTAGCCTGTTGGCCAATTTGTCGTCGGGAGACGAAGGGCAGTGGGTCGATGCATTTGTCGATGAGTTTCCAAACACATTGCTGGGGCAAATCCAGTCCGATATTTTAAATTTGGCCGAGCCTGTCGCCAATCAATATTCTCTCGCACCCGACGATCGCTCGATTCAGTTTCATGTTTGCCATTCAAGCTTACGGCAACTGGAAGTTTTGCGTGATGAACTCATTCGCTGGCTGGCCGACACCTCGCATGGCCCTCGTCGTTTAAACGATATTTTGGTGCTGGTTCCCAACATTAAAGAAATCGAGCCAGCGATCCGCGCGGTTTTTCCGGCAACCCCTACCGAAGATACGGTGTTTTTGCCGATTAAAATTGCAGGCGTGGCGCAGCTCGATGTATTAAATGCATGGCAGGCTGTGGTCGGGCGGATCAATTTACTCCATGGACGTTTTGAATTTGACGAATTTGCCGACTGGCTGAGTTTATCAGCAACGCAGCAGTACTATGCCCTTGAAGATAGCCAGATTCGTCGCATGCTCAGTCTACTTGAGCAGGCTGGTTTTAAACGCGGTTTCGACGCTGAACATTTACAGCAGAGTTTAAGTCCAGACGATCACGACCATCGTTATAGTTTTAAGTTCGCGCTTGATCGACTGGCACTCGGAATCGCCATTCCGGCACATGTACTGTTTGAGCAGACCTTAAGTTTTAGCGATATCGCTCCTGATGATTTTGAACTGATCGGCGTGCTGATTCAGATTTATCAAGATTTGCATACGCGAAGAAAATGGCGAACCGCACATGAACAACACGAGAAACGTTCGGTTGAAGCGTGGCTTCAATTGCTGATGCAGGATGTCACTGCCTTTGAGCAGGCGGGTGTGATGGCATTAAAAACGGCTCGGGACATTATAAAAAAACAAGAACGAATGGTGACCTTGGCCAGTTTCTATGGCGATAAAGACACACATGGTTTACGCGATATTACGCTACCGCTGCCTTACTTGCTTGATGAAATTCAACGTACTTTGGAAAATCAGTCTTCACAGGCCGAACCGACCGGACAGATTACCTTTAGCCAGATCGGTCAGATTCGACCGCTCCCTTATGCACTGGTTGTGATGCTGAATCTGGACACGGGCAAGTTTCCAAACCGAGAGACCCATATTCCTTTTGATTTAATGGAGCAACTGCGCCAGCAACTGGGGGATCGTTCACGTTTGGAGGATGATCAGGGTGCCTTTTTAGATGCCGTGGTATTGGCAAAATCAGCCTTGTGGTTGTTTTATAATGGCTTTGATGTGAGCGATGGTGAGGTACGCGATCCATCGAGTATTGTGCAGGAATTCAAAGCGCATTTGGCCTTAATTGTGGCAGATGCACCGTGTGCAGAGGAAGCAGTAGCGCTTAATCCATATATTGCAGAGCAGCAGCAATGGCTCAAGCAGCTGGATGTGCCTGAGCGCCTCTGGCCAATGTACCATGTTCATCCTTTGCAGCCCTTTGACCCACTCGGCTTTGCCAATGACACTGTACCGCAGCGTTATCGAGATCACTGGTACCGCGTAGCACAGCAGGTGCAACAGCCTGAAGGAACAGTTCAACCATGGGTGAACACCTTGCAGCCCGCCTTAGATCAGGAATTGCGCGTTGTCGATAGCCGCCAGTGGATGGCCGATGTCACCTTTCCTGCACGGTTGTATTTGAAGCATTTGGGTGTTGATAATATTGCCTTGGCCGAACAATTTGAGCAGGCCGAACCGTTGTTTTTAGATGGACTGGGGCGTTATTCCATCCGCCAGTTTTTATATGAGCATGATCATACGGCGCCATTAGAATTGCTGCAAGACCAGTTACCAGTCGGCAAAATCATGCACAGTGCATGGCAACAAAGCAGCGCCGAACAAACACGTTTGCTGGCGCGGTTACAGAACTATGCACCTGCTGTAAGTCGTACCACGCAAACCATCTGGCGCCTTAGCAAACAGTTGCACATGAATATCACGGTTCCGCTCGATAACCGTAGCGACTGGGTGAGTATGGAGGCCTCGAGTGCACGGGCCAAACGCATGGCATGTGTATGGCTTGAGTACTTAATCTGGTTGGCATTTGGTCAGCAGGGTGCAGCCGCAAAAACCTTACGACGCATTGTGGTATTTAGCGATAAAACCGTAATTTGCGAAGGTCTGAATGCCGAGCAGGCCAAGCACTACTTAGATCAGTGGCTGGCGATGTGGCATTATGGCGCTACACAGCCTGTGGTGTTGCCAGCGGCATTAATACTCAAAGCGCTAGAAAAAGAGAAAAGCCATCATTGGTCTGCCACAGAGCAGGGCGAAATGCTGCTCGACGAGCAGGACTTAAAAAGCCTGTTGAGCGCGTGGCAAGACGCCAAAGCCTATGTCAATCTGGATATCCGTCAAGATGAAAGCAGCCAAGGCCATCGAGATTGGGCATTTATACTTGATCAGCAAGATAGCACCGCATTACTCAAAGATGCGATGAACCGCTATTCATATGCACTCTATGCCCCTATTTTTCAGTATTTGCGTCTGGAGTAAGACATGCTATTAAGCTCAAAAACGTCTTATCAACCGATTACAGAAATTGAATTTTCAGGTCTGCATTTAATTGAAGCGTCTGCCGGCACTGGAAAAACCTATACCTTGTCGAGCCTGATGGTCCGCATTTTCCTAGAGCGCTATTTACCTAAGCAGGTGATTGCCACCACGTTTACCCGTGCTGCTGCGGCAGAGCTTAAGACACGAATCCGTTTGCGTGTCCAGCACATCTATAGTGTGCTGAACGCGTATCTGGGTTTCACAGAGCAAGAAGTCATACAGCGTGCTGAGCAAGAAGCAGATCCATTGCTACAGCATATTTTGAAGCAATTCGCACCGCGTATGGGCTATGCGGCTGAGCGCTTAAAACTGGTATTGGATCAGCTCGATGAACTTTTTGTTGGTACATTGGACAGTTTTAGCCAAAAGCTGTTACGAGAATTTGCGTTTGAAAGTGGCAAAATTGAGGCAGCGGCAATTACCGACGATGCCAAGCGCTATACCCGCCAACTGATTCATGATGTCCTGCGTGCATGGATCAATGCCCAGCCACAGGCGATTATTGATGGTTTATATAATATTGGTGCGCTCAAACAGATAGATGCTTTTGTCGATGTAGTCGAACAGGCACTCAATTTTAGCTCTGCCCAGTTTGATCCCTATGCGGCACCGCAGTTGAATGTTGAACATTTTTATGCACAACTTCGGCAAGCACAGTCCATTCAGCTTGATGATCTCTTGGCTTACACGGCACGAGACGGAGAGTTTTATGGCTTCATCAATGGCACTTCTTTTCGTAATGATGCCTTTCATACCTTATTTTGTCGTGACCTGCCGCAATTGCTCCAAGCACTTGAACAACCCGATTTGAGCATCTTTGAAGCATATCTTGGGTCGGCGCGTGAAGCCGCATATAAATTTTTAGAAAAATATCATCAAAATAAAATTTTTAAAAAATGTTCCGTGGCCATCAGTGACGGTTTTTATCAGCATCCAGCGGTACTCGCTCTGGTCGAGGTGCTGCAATGCTTAAAAGATCACGAACAACAATTTACCCAGTTGCATCATCATTTAAAGGCTTATTTGTGTCATGAGGTGAAAAATCGTTTACCCGAAGTGTTGCAAGAGAAGGGAGAAACCACATTTTCACAGCAGATCCGGACACTCTCTGAAGCGCTTAAAGGCGAGCAAGGGCAACGCTTTGCCCAGTATGTGCAGTCACGTTATCCACTTATTTTGGTCGACGAATTTCAAGACACCAATCAGGATCAAGATGACATGCTGGCCAGTATCTGGCGCCATCCGCAGCGTTATCAAAACGGCTGCATGATTATGGTGGGCGATCGAAAGCAAGCGATTTATGGCTTTCGTGGCGGCGACATGCTGACATTTTTAAATGCCCATCAAGACATCATGCGCAAGCAGGGACGCAACTACAAACTGGTGCATAACCATCGTTCGGTCAGACCGCTGGTCGAGGTGGTGGATGCACTTTTTCAACGACAGCCCGATTTTGGCGAACAGGTACTTTATGATTCTATTGAAGCCGGGCAGCGTGCGCATCCTGCATTAATCGATCAGGGGCAACATAATCCGGCTCCATTACGCTGGCTGATGCTGGAAGATAAAAATCGTGAGGCTGAGCAGGTAAGCTGGAAAATCCGTGCGCTACTCAATCAGGCCCATCGTGGAGAGTTGTATTTAGACGAACCTGATCAGCAGCGTGGATTGATTAGCGATGATATCGCGGTCATTTCCAAAAACCATAAAGGACTGGATGATGTTCAGGCCAGACTTGAGTATTTGGGAATTAAAGTCAACCGACCGTCACGCCGTAGTGTATTTGATCATGCACTGGCACACGATGTGGCTGCATTTCTCACCGCGATTTTACATCCTTACGATGAAGCCAAAGTCAAACGGGGATTGCTTGGGCGCATGATTGGACTGGATTTAAGCACCTTGCAGCAATTGCAGCAGCAGGCATCGGGATTGAGCCAATACATGACTCAGTTTGATGCTGTGCGTGAAATCTGGATGCATCAGGGGTTTTTACCCGCATGGCAACACGCACTGGCGGTGTTTCAGGTATGGCAAAATCTGGTCAAAATCCAGCGCCGTGATAACGAGCGTGCAGTGGTGAATGTCCGCCATTTGGGTGAACTTTTAACTCAGCACAGCGAGCGTTATGCCGGAGCCCAGAACCTTTACCATTGGTATCTGAAACAGCTCACTTCACCCAGTGAGCGCGAATGGGAACTAGAACGCAAGCTTTCAAGTGATGCCGGTGTGCAGCTCATGACCATCCATCAGTCTAAAGGACTTGAGTTTAAGGTCGTGTTTTTACTCGGCGCAGACAAGCCGTTTAGGGAGCAAAGTACAGGGCTGAATTTTTCCGAGTTGACGGTGCCAGACCCAGAGACTGGCGCATTGCAGCAACGCCGATTGGTTTCGATTGCCGATAAAGCACGTTTAACCGAAAGAGCACAGCAGCAACATAGTGATCGGGCTAAAGCCGAACAAAACCGTTTATGGTATGTGGCATTAACCCGCGCCAGTCATCGGGTCTATGCAGTTATGCAAGATGCTCAGGCAAAATCGCAAGATGCACTGGCGTACTGGAAACATCAGGGAGAGGCATTTATTCATCCCTACAGCATGGATGAACCGTGTGAGCCACAATGCCCACCGGCATTACATCGCGCCGCGCAGCAGCAAACCTATCGTCTATATGCGCAGCCCTTACCGTCACAGCGATTTTATCCGCGCGGCAAAACCAGTTTTAGTTATTTGGCCCAGCATCTAAAGCCGTCCTTGCTGTATGCCGATACACTTGCGCTGACTCAGGTGCCCGAACAACAGGCCGACGATGAACGTGATCTGAATGTATCGTTCAATACAACCACTCAATTGCCACTCGAGTGGATTAAACAGCATTTTCCAAAAGGGCCTCAAGCCGGAAATTTCCTGCACGAAATTTTTGAACATATTGATTTAAAAAAACCAGACGAATGGCCGATTGAGCTGCGTCGTCGTTTTAAAAATGATTACAGTACACTTTGGGAGCAGCTCTATCGCCAATACACCGACGCCTATCCTGAGCACAATGGTGAAGATGGATTATTGTTTCAATGGCTGACCGAGTGGCTCATGCATGTGGCGACCACACCTTTGCATCAGGGTTTTCAGTTGAATCAACTTGAAGCAGGGCAGTATTTAAGCGAGTGTCCGTTTTATCTGGCGTTATCTGATCGTGTGCTGGCCATGCGTCGCATTCAGCAACTTTTTGCCGAATACAACATTCATATGCCCGATTTTTTAGATGCGCATGCCGCGCGCTACCTGAATGGATCAATCGATCTGATGTACTTCGATGGTCAGCATTTTCATATTGCCGATTATAAAAGTAATTATTTGGGCAGC
The DNA here is from genome assembly GCF_029967895.1 of Acinetobacter sp. V89_7. Taxonomy (NCBI): domain Bacteria; kingdom Pseudomonadati; phylum Pseudomonadota; class Gammaproteobacteria; order Moraxellales; family Moraxellaceae; genus Acinetobacter; species Acinetobacter sp. V89_7. The sequence continues at coordinate 35,586 of NZ_JASCAJ010000002.1, read as the reverse complement.
GACCAGCAAGATTATTCGGCGCAAGCCATTCAGCACAATATGACCCAGTCGAGTTACTGGCTACAAGCCGCATTGTATCTGGTGGCTTTGCATCGTTATTTAAAAGTGAAATTGCAGCATTACCAGATCGAGCAGCATTTAGGAGGGGCAACTTATTTGTATCTTCGAGGCATGACTGGCGCTGCCCATCAGGGCTATTTTTACTGGAAACCGGATAACGAGTTTATTTTGCGTCTAGATGCGATCTTGGGATATTTTGCTGAGGATAAAATGGACAAAAAAAGTGACAAATCTGAATAATAACTTGAAATTCAGGTGGTTATTTTGTGGATAAATGTGTTTATAAGTGTGTGGACAAGCTTGAGGATAACTGTGTGGATAATCAAAACATCAGTCTAGACAAGGATTTGGCATGGCTGAAAATGTGGAGTGAGTATCTGGTTCAGACACCGTTCAATCTCAGGGAGCGCAATTCTGAACAAATTCGTGACATGTTGCAAGCATTAATTGAAGCAAGTTTGCAAGGAGATAGCGGTTTGGCGATTTCTTCGTCAGATGTGGCGCAGTTGGGTAAGTTTGCGGTGCATGCATCCCAAGCAGCACAGACGGTTGCCCCCATGGTCTATGACGACGAGATGCTGGCGCTGTATCGATATTGGTCGCTCGAACAGCGTTTGGCCACGCAAGTACACCGTTTAACACAGACGCAACTATCAGCGGTTGACGTGACGTCGTACACCAATTTGCTCACTGATCCCCACCAGCAGGCAGCCATGAAAATGGTGGCAAACCATGCGCTCAATATTATTACAGGCGGGCCGGGAACAGGTAAAACCTACACCTTGGCCCGTATTATCGCGGTTTTAAATCAGGCCATTCCCGATATCCGAATTGCGATGGCAGCCCCAACCGGTAAGGCGGCACAGCGCATGCAAGAGGCGCTTCAGGCCTCTTTTCAAGATCCTAAGCTGCTCGAATCCGGTTTGTTGAGCGAAGAGCTGCAACAGCAGTCGACTCAAACCCTGCATCGGCTTTTGGGTTTGGGGCACCAGCAGCGACCCCGTTACCATGCCAAACAACCTCTGCCGTATGATGTGGTGGTGGTCGATGAAGCATCGATGCTTGATTTGCAATTGGCGACGCTGTTGTTCGAAGCGATTCCAGCAAATTGTCGTTTAATTTTACTTGGAGATGCCAAACAGTTGGCCTCGGTGGATGTAGGTGCGGTACTGGCTGACTTGCAGCAAGTGCCCGCGCTTAAACACAATCACGTGCAACTGGTGACCAGTCGACGCTTTAATGCCGAGGCAAAAATTGGTCAGTTTGCTGGATTTATTCAACATCTCTCGGATGCGAAGCCAGCTGAGGATATTTTAGCTGCGTTTGAACAGCAAGTGGCATCACCCCAAACGCTTCAGTCCATTCAGCTATACGATACTATGTCGGATCTGGTTCAGCTCGAATATCTAAACGATTCATTGCTTCATGAGCCTACTGCCTATTATTTGCAACTGATGCAAGGCTATGTACCTTATGTCAATGCGCTTAAACAGTATCGTGAGCAAGCCGCTTCTATTGATTTAGCAAAAGTGATACAGGCATTTGATGATTATCGGATTTTGGTGGCCATTCGTTTTGGCAAATTTGGGCTTGATCAGATTAACCGCTTTGCAGAAGACTGGCTGACCACGCAATTAATGGTTGTACCTGTGGCAGGGTGGTATTTGGGCCGGCCGGTGATGATGACATACAATGACTATCAGTTAGGGTTGTCGAATGGTGATATCGGTATTTGCTTTCGACACCGCACACAATCCGATCAGTTTGAAGTGTATTTTCCAAGTTTAGACAAATGGGTAGCAGCCAATCGACTGCCCAAAAATATTCAAACGGCCTTTGCATTGACCATTCATAAATCTCAAGGTTCCGAATTTAAACATACTGCAATTGTGTTTGATGCCAGCGCAGAAAAAATTCTGAGTCAGGAGCTGATTTATACCGCCATTACCCGCGCCAAAAATGTCGTCAGCCTGTTGGTAGATCGTGCGGCCTTTTTACAATCACTTACACAGCGCACCGCTCGAAAAAGTGGCTTAGTGAAAAAATTAATAATGATTTCATTTTAGTAAGTTTACCTAAGGAGTAGACAGCTCTGTACGAAATTGCTTACACGAATTCGAGAAATTAGCTTATAGAGTCCGAAGCAATATTTTGAGATGATGTTCCTGCACAAAAACTTAGCAAGGAATGCTAAGAAAAAACCGCATAAAAATTAGAATAAGTCGAAGACAGCGAACTTACAGTGAAGTAAGGATAAACGAGGAACTTACAGCCGCTAAGCCTTGTAGTTTTGGGAGAGACTACAAGGCTTTTTTATGTCCAGAATTTCAAAAAATAACAAGTTACATGTTTATATTTAGAAAAACTGCTATGTTTTCTGATATATACAGACCTGTACGTTTTTGCTTACATACTGATACGAAAATCACTACTTTTATTCATAATTAAATGTGGCAGAATAGAACTTGTTAGGAAGTTCGTTCATGTCAGGGACAATGACCATAATCAATAAAAGGGTTCTAAGAAAACTCTCCAGATAATAACAAAATACAAGAACAATCGTTCAGAATAAGAAACTACAGCGCATAAAGCCCAAGCACCGCTTGGGCTTTTTATTTTTTACACCATATTGGTTTCGTGGGTATCGCTTCCAAATAATGAGCGACGCTGACCTTTGGCAACTTTAGGACACTGCATCGAGATTTGATACAGCAGTTTGCCCAGCGCAGGTAAATGTGTACCAATGACAGATTTCCCTGTAGTCAGCAGCGAGACACTGATATCCCGCTCTGGATCTGCCCAGCATAAAATATTAGAAAATCCCAGATGACCAAAGGCTTGTCCTGTCATCGGGCCAAACAGCCCCACTGGATTGCTGCCGAGCATAGGGCCTAATGCATAGCGCATCGGTGCCAATAATGTCCGATCTAAGCTGGTCACTGAGGTGGGTAAAGTGGCACGAAACACGGTTTGTGGTGTGAGAATCTGCTGATCGTGATATCGTCCACCGCTCAGCAACATTTCAAAAAAACGGCCTGCTTGCTCTGCACTGGTATAAATATTACCCGCAGGGCATACCGTATCCATAAAGCGGGGGTCATTGGTCAGGTCCACTGCCAGTTGTAAGCCGCCGCCAAGTACATGCTGTAGGTAGTGATCTGTACCTAGGCGAGGGTGTAAGCCTGTTGGGGCATTGAGTGCAACCCGATCACGCCACTCGGGCGCAAGACCATAATTGAAACAGGCCATTTGCATGGGTTTTTCGATGGTTTCATGTAAAAACTGCCGAAGATCCTGTCCGGTTACACGTTCAATCAGCTCTCCCAATATATAGCCGGCAGTGACCGCGTGATAAGCCAGATGTGTACCCGCTGCCGATACTGGCTTCGCGCGATATAATCGCGCCAGAATCTCTGATTTATCGAACAGCAATTCTGGTGTCACTTCAGTTTCAAGCCGTGGAATACCACCCCGATGTGCCAGTAAATGAAAAATGGTGGCGCGGCGTTTACCATTTACGCCATATTCAGGGATGTAATAACTCACCGGGTCGAATAGATTAATCAGGCCACGCTCATTGAGCACATGGATCAGCATTGCCGTGACAATTTTTGAGGCAGAAAACAGGCAAATCGGTGTTTCGGGAGTTGCAATCTGTGCATCACTTGCCAAGCCATCCACCGTATTGCCGCGTGCATAGCCCAAACTTCGATTCAGTAAAATATGTCCGTTGCGACGCAGACAAAAACCAATCAGAGGATAATTACCGCTTTTATACAACTGCTCGACACTGTGCCAAATGCGCTGAACCTGTGCAGCAGTCATTGCGCCAGAGGCGGCATCATTTTCATGCTGGGCACGCATCACGCTGTGAATATCGGGTGGTACGTAGCAGGTATTGGCTGATAATAGTTTCACGTCATTCCCATGATCATTCTTTTTATAGTGGCAGTGTGCAATGAATAACACGGTAAGTCAGTGTCTTTTTTGACCAGCTTGTTCAGACACTAATACCACTGATAAGCACCGCCACACCGTATTGAATTGATTTATGAATTGTCAATTACGGTCTTATCCTTTAAAATGGCAAACTGCTGTAGTGATGCACGGCAGTCAAGAAATGCTATCTTTTTAGATAATATTTTTGATTTTTATCATTTTATTTGTTTTTTTAAGCATCTCGGAGAAATCGAATGGCTTTAACAAACGCAGATCGCGCAGCGATTATCGCTAAATTTGCACGTGCTGAAAACGACACGGGTTCACCAGAAGTTCAAGTTGCACTTTTGACTGCTCAAATCAATGATTTGCAAGGTCACTTCAAAGAGCACAAACACGACCATCATAGCCGTCGCGGTCTCATCCGTATGGTTAACCAACGTCGTAAATTACTTGACTACCTCAATGGTAAAGACCACGGTCGTTATGTAAGCTTGATCGGCGAATTAGGTTTACGTCGTTAATTCGATTTTGGCTTGTTTTTCGGTTGTGCGCGCGATGACGTCTCTCACAACTGAAGACGGGCGAGTGTCTGGTGTTTGCATCAGACTACGCTAGAAGGGGCGAATGTTCGCTCCTTCTTTGTGTCTATTCTCTAGTGAGGTCGGCTTCTAAGCTTTGTCATTTATCATTGCTGTTGGGGTGATATGAATGCCAAACCTTAGGGGTCTCCACTAGAATAACTGTTCAAAAAGAACCAGGAAAAAAGATTACATGTCGATGTTTAATATTATTCGTAAAGAATTCCAGTTTGGTCAGCATCAAGTTGTATTGGAAACAGGTCGTGTTGCGCGTCAAGCAAACACTGTTCTAGTGACGATGGGCGGTGTGACTGTATTGGTTGCAGTTGTTGCACAAGCGAAAGCGAAAGCGGGTCAAGACTTTTTCCCACTGACTGTAAACTACCAAGAAAAGCAATATGCTGCTGGTCGTATTCCAGGTGGTTATGGTAAGCGTGAAGGCCGTGCGTCTGAAGCTGAAACGTTAATTTCACGTTTGATTGACCGTCCAATTCGTCCGTTGTTCCCAGAAGGTTACTTCAACGAAATTCAAATCACTGCGACAGTGGTTTCTTCTGACAAAACCATGGATGCCGATATTGCAGCCATGTTAGGTGCTTCAGCGGCATTGTCGATTGCTGGTACACCTTTCCGTGGCCCAATCGCGGGTGCACGTGTTGGTTTAATCAACGGTGAATATGTTTTAAACCCGAACTTTGAACAATTAAAAGAAAGCGATCTTGACCTCGTGGTTGCAGGTACTGAATCTGCTGTCTTGATGGTTGAATCTGAAGCCAAAGAATTGTCTGAAGATCAAATGCTTGGCGCTGTACTTTTCGGTCATGACGAAATGCAAATTGCAGTTCAGGCGATCAAAGAGTTTGCTGCGGCTGCGGGTGCAGTTGAGTCAACTTGGGTTGCGCCAACCAAAAATGAAGCATTGCTTGAGCAATTGAAAGCAGCATTTGAAGCGAAAATTTCTGAAGCCTATACCATTGCGGTAAAACAAGATCGCTATGCAGCAATTGATGCGCTTTATGCAGAAGCAGTCGCTCAGTTCGTTCCAGAAAATGACGAAACGGGTATTGCTGATGAAGTGAACGAATTGTTTGAAGACCTTAAATACCGTACCGTACGTGACAATATCTTGTCTGGTAAGCCACGTATTGATGGTCGTGACACCAAGACTGTTCGTGGTATCGATGTACAGGTGGGTGTATTGGATCGTGCGCACGGTTCAGCATTATTTACCCGTGGTGAAACTCAGGCCTTGGTGACCACTACTTTGGGTAACACACGTGATGCCCTTATGGTGGATACGCTTGCGGGCACCAAAACTGACAACTTCATGTTGCACTACAACTTTCCTGCATACTCTGTAGGTGAAACAGGTCGTGAATCTGGTCCAAAGCGCCGTGAAATTGGTCATGGTCGTTTGGCACGTCGTGGTGTTCAAGCTGTATTGCCTGCGGCTGACCGCTTCCCGTACGTGATTCGTATCGTATCGGACATCACTGAATCAAATGGTTCATCATCAATGGCGTCTGTATGTGGTGCATCACTTTCATTGATGGATGCAGGTGTTCCTCTTAAAGCGCCAGTTGCTGGTATTGCGATGGGTCTTGTGAAAGAAGGCGAGCGTTTTGCTGTACTTTCTGACATCTTGGGTGACGAAGATCATTTAGGTGATATGGACTTTAAAGTTGCTGGTTCTGCCAATGGTATTACTGCACTTCAAATGGACATCAAGATTGAAGGCATCACCGAAGAGATTATGGAAGTTGCATTGAATCAGGCGTATGCAGGTCGTATGCACATCCTGAATGAAATGAACAAAGTAATTTCACGTGCACGTCCTGAAATTTCAGCACATGCACCAACGTTTGAAGTGATTACGATCAATCCAGACAAGATTCGTGACGTGATTGGTAAGGGCGGCGCGACGATTCGTCAAATTACTGAAGAAACCAAAGCTGCAATTGATATTGAAGACAATGGTACAGTGCGTGTATTTGGTGAAACCAAAGCCGCTGCACGTGCTGCGATTGCGAAAATTCAGGCATTAACTGCTGAAGTTGAGCCTGGCAAAATCTATGACGGTAAAGTCATCCGTATCGTAGAGTTTGGTGCATTCGTGAATATCATGCCAGGTACCGATGGTTTGCTACATATTTCACAAATTTCAAATGAACGTGTTGCGAATGTATCTGATGTTCTTAAAGAAGGTCAGGACGTTAAAGTACAGGTTGCAGATGTCGATAACCGTGGTCGTATCAAATTGACCATGAAAGACATCGAACAGGTTTAAGTTTTAAATCTGTTACATGATTAAAAAAGTCCGCTTCGGCGGACTTTTTTATGGCAAGTCACAACATAAATGAAGCGCTGGCAAATACTCGGGTACATTTTTCATTGAGTATTTTAAGCTAGATTTAGTACCATCAACCTATGCCACACCGCATCGAAAATACGGGTACACATGCAAATTTATTATGTTTATAAGCATGCTGCTGAACAGTATGCCTTTATTAGCCAACAGGTTCAGGACGAGCATCATCTGGCATTTATGTGGGTCGATTGCATTCGTGAAGATGTGGTGATGCAAACCGAGGAATGGCAAAAAAATATCAATGGCCTGACTCGTCTCTCTATTAACGAATTTCATATTCGCGATATCTTAAATATCGATCATCCATGTGTATTTGACACGATGGACGATTATGATTTACTAATTTTTCGTAAAATCATTACGCCTGACGATCAGATCAGCAACAGCGAAGTGACCGGAGAAGTACATGAAAGTATATTCGGTTTAGCCACAACCCCGATCAGTTTTATCATCTCGCAAGACGTGCTGATCAGTATCCGTGAGACAGGCAATAAGGCGATGGATGCCTATGTGCAGCGTTATGAACAGATTGTACAGCGCGATATCAGTGATCAAAACAAGCCACGCAAGTTGCCTTCGACACCGATCGATTTAACCCTGCGCATGCTCAATAGCATGATTGATGCCTATCTGGATTTGCGTACACCGCTCACGCGTCGGGTCGAACACTGGCAGCGTGAGCTGTTGCAAGGGCGTAAACGATTTCATCAATGGCCACAGTTGTTTCAAGAAAACATGGCATTTCAGCAAGTCGAAAATCTGTGTGAGGAGCAGATTGAAACTTTACAGGAGCTACGAGACGAACTGGTGGAAAATTATCATCATCTGATGGGTCAACACGCTTCGGAATCGCCAGATTTACTGTTGGTTAGAATGAACGATCTGGTGAGTCATATTGAGCGCACGCAAAAACACACCTCCAGATTACGTGCCGCAATTCAGTCGGCCATCGATTTGCATTTTAATGCGATTGCCAACCAAACCAATGAAAATATGCGGATCTTGGCTATTATTACCGCCGTTTTTGCGCCATTGACGCTTCTAACCGGCGTATATGGTATGAATTTTGAGTTTATTCCCGGCTTAAAATCTCCCGAAGGATTCTGGATGATGCTGGCGGTGATGTTGCTCAGCACACTTTTACTTTTGTATTACTTTTATCGACAGCATTTGGTGGGGCGTGGTGAAAAAAGCGTCATTGAAATGCTGGCACATCAAAAACGGCAGCGTAATATGAATTTGTTCTGGTTTCTAGATTATGAACCCATCAAACAAACCCTGAAAGAAGTTGAAAAAATAACCAAATTGAAATAAAACCGCTTGAAGAGGCTTGGCGCAACTGCTTCACATCAAGCCAAGATTAGACTAAACTGAGCACACAGGAGATGACATTCCTCCTCGCAAAAACCGCCATTCTGGCTAATGATGTCTACGTTACCTCTTTTCAGCAGGGGCGTAGGCATATTGTGCGTGCTCTGCATGAAAAAAATATTGGAGCATGCCGATGTACTCATCTTTACTCTCAATTGCTTGTGGCGCTGTGCTTGGTGCATGGATTCGCTGGTTCGTTGGACTTAAATTTAATCCGACTTTACAGCATTTCCCTTTAGGCACCATTCTGGTCAATCTGGTTGGCGGCTTTATTATCGGCTATGCCATCGCCTTTTTTGCACATGCGCAGATCAGTGCCAATTATAAGTTATTTATTATTACAGGCTTTTGTGGCGCATTGACCACATTTTCGACCTTTTCTGCCGAAGTAATCGATCTGCTTCAGCAGCAAAAATACAGCTGGGCGATTGGCCTGATCTTGATTCATGTGCTGGGATCACTCCTTTGTACGGTACTTGGTTTACTCAGCTATCAGTGGATCAGTCAGCATTCATGACGGTTTGTTTGCTGGTCTGAAGGAGGCGTCAGATGCCGGACAGCATGGCGCAACTGTTGTACTTCATCAAGTAAGTCCAGCATCAGTGCCACCGCCGATAAACTGGCATCAAAGTCACGTTGCAAACGATAGGCTCTGCGCGCCCGTGCGACATCCTCTCCCAAAAACTGATGTTGATCGGGATGTCCCACCAGCAAAATATCATAGTCAATCAATTGCAGCACCCATTCTGGGCTTTGACCACAGACCTGTGCAAACTGCTGTAAATTGAGTCCGCGTTGCTCATCGATAATCTCGGCGGTGGTCTCATTCTGACAAATCACTTCCACATAATGAATTTTAGACATGAGCTGGCTCCTTATCGACGGGGTTGAAATGAAGAAAATGCCTGAGCAAGTGCTTCATAGGCGCTGTGTTGGGCTTCGGTCTGTGCTTCGGGTAAAACCAGATTGATCATTAAATACAAATGTCCGGGCGTTTTATTGGGAATCCCTTTGTCTTTTAAACGCAACTGCTGACCAGTTTTGGAATTTTTCGGTACATTGACACTAACGCGACCACTTGGAGTTTGAACCTCAATTTTTTGCCCAAGTGCTGCTTCCCACGGTGCCACATCGACTGTGAGATAAACATCAGCACCCTCAACATGCATTTGTGGGGTGTTTTTGTAGTGAATTTCGAGGTATAAGTCGCCATTTTCACCGCCGTTTATCCCAGCTTGGCCCTGACCATTCAAGCGAATTTGCTGGCCTTCTTTCATGCCTTTGGGGATTTTCACTTGCAAGGTTTTACGTTGTACTTCTGCCTCGCCATAAGCATTTAAAGTTGGAATTTGTAAGGTGAGATTTTGAGTACTGCCATGGTAAGCCACTTCAATATCTACCTCGATTCGTGCATGTTGATCTTCACCACGAAAGCGGTGCGTCTGACGCTGATATTGGTGATTGGCACCACCAAAGCCTGCACCAAAACGACCGAATAAGTCTTCAAAGCCACTAAAGTCGGCGCCCTGACCTTGCTGGTAAAATGGTCCACCATCAAAACCCGCACTGCCTTGAGCACCTTGCCCAAAACCAGAAAAGCCTTGAGGATAATCAAGTTGCTGATCGTACTCTGCTTTTTTTTCAGCATCACTTAGCGTGTCATAGGCAATATTCAGCGCTTGCATCTGCGCCTCGGCATCTGGCTCCTTACTCACATCGGGGTGATACTTGCGTGCCAGCTTTCGATAGCTTTTTTTAATCTCTTCAGGTGTCGCATCTCGCGAAACACCGAGCGTTTCATAATAGTTCTTGGCCATGTACGGTGTCTTAATTATAAGTGACTTATACTGTGTTATACGGCGATTTACTCATTCAATTCAAGTCATCTGTAATATGAAACTGTTGGGTTTTGGCAATAAAAAACCCGAATCATCTTCAAAGACGATTCAGGTTTGTTTAAACCAAGCCAACACAACATCCAGATCGCTAGAAAATGCGTCTGCGTTGATCTGTGTATTTAGCTGAGATGTTCACCAAACAGGCCTAAGGCCTCTTCTGCGGTAAAGGTATAGCGGGCTTGGCAGAATTGGCAATCCATCTGTATTGGATTTTGTTCAGCCAATGTTTCACGTACCGCATCTACCCCGATCTGTTGCAGGGCAGCCGCACAGCGTTCTTTTGAACAGGTGCAGCCAAACTTTAGCTGTTCTTGCTCAGGCAGGCGTACTTGCTCTTCGTTGTACAAACGGTACAAAATTTCATTGGCTGGCAAATCGGTTAATTCGTCTGCTTTGAGCGTTCCTGTGAGCATGATCAGGCGTGGCCAGATATCTTCATCAATCAGTTGTTGCTCTTCTTCGTTGTTACGCGGCAACAGCTGAATGAGTAAGCCACCCGAACGCTCGGCGGTCGTGGCCAGCACGATATGCGTTGGAATCTGGGCCGACAAATCGTAGTACTGCATCAGACAGCCTGCGAGGGTTGGCTGATCGAGCGGTACGATCCCTTGATAGCGCTCACCAAATTCTGGCTCAATATTAATAAACAGCACTGGATTTTGCAGTGTGCTCAGTACCACGCTACTGTCTTGTGCCTGCTCAAAATGTGGATCATTTTCATAGTCTGCCAAAGCACGCACTTCACCCAAATGGTTGCACTCGGCCATTCCCCAGCGAAACGTGCCTGAGGCCTGAATTTGTAAACTGATACGACCTTTGATTTTGAGGGTACTGGCCAAAAGTGCCGTTGCGCTTAACATTTCCCCAAGCAACACCTGCACAGCAGGTTGATAGGGACGTTGAGCCAAAATGGTTTGTAATGCTTCTTCTAAATGTACGACTTCTCCACGAACAGGGCAGTCCTCAATAAAAAAGCGTTGGCGTAAATCAGACATATTTTTCTCCATAACCCTGTCTTAATGGTGTCAATATTGTAAAACACAAGTCAGTGACGATCATCTTGTGTAACATCAATACGATGATTTTCGTGTCTGTTTTCACGATTGTGTTCGGGGTATTCATCTTGATGGCGTTGATCACTGTCGAAGAGGTGTTCAAGTTCAGCCATTGCATTGCGATGTGTTTCAAAAACTTTTTGTTCGTCGTGATAGATACTTTGCTGCTGCTCCAGCAACTGTTCATCATAATCACGGAACACTTGAATATTTTGACTGGCTTGCTGCTCTGACAGCCCCAATAGATTGAGCGCCCGATGTGCCATGCCCAAAGACGATAAATACGTTTCACGCCAGATGTGCCTTACGCCCAGATCACGCAATAAATGCACATGGTGCCGATCTCGGGCACGAACCAGCAAATGAATATCGGGATAGTTCAAGCGAATATGGCGTGCGGCATTCATGCTGTCTTCGACGTCATCAATTGCCAAAACAAAGACCTGCGCCTTTTCGATACCCGCAGCACGTAAAATTTCCGGTTCGGTGGTATCACCATAGTATAAGGTGCCACCATAACGTCGGACAAAATCAATCTGCTGTAAATTGTTGTCGATGGCAGTAAAGGCAATCTGATTGATACGTGCATTTCGAGCGATAATTTGACCAAAACGACCAAAGCCCGCAATAATCATAGGGGGTGACTGATCTGGAATTTCGTCAAATTCTGGCGTGGTGTCCTGTTGCAGTCTGGGTATAACAACATGCTGAATCAAGGCGTAAAAGAGTGGCGTCAGCACCATCGATAGGGTGACAATCAGCACTACAGGCTGAACAATGGCCTGGGTCAAAACCTGCTCGCTTTGTGCAACGCTCAGCACCACAAATGCAAACTCACCCCCTTGAGCCAAACAGGCTGCCAGCATCAGGCTGTTGTTCCACTTGTATTTAAAGTAACGAGCGATACCCATCAGTAACACGCCCTTTATCACAATCAGTGCAAGTGCCGAACCAATAATGATTTCTGGCATATGCAGCATGAGCGTCAGTTGTGCGGTCATGCCCACTGTCATGAAGAACAGCCCTAAGAGCAAGTCTTTAAAAGGGGCGATGCTGGCTTCAAGTTCATGACGAAATTCTGAGTCTGCCAGCAGAACACCTGTCAAAAATGCGCCAAGTGTAGTGCTGATACCTAAAATTTCCATCAATTGCACCACGCCCAGCACAATGAACAAGCCCACTGCGGTAATCAACTCTGTCGCACCACTTTTGGCAACAAAACGAAAAAAGGGCCGCATCACAAAACGGCTAAATAGAAATAAGCCGCTAAAGGTGGCCAAAATCGCAGCAAAGTAGGCAATACCGTGGTGGGTGGTCGAGCTACCGGTCAAAAGTGGAATAACGGCTAAAAGAGGGATGGCTGCGATATCTTGAAACAGCAAAATAGAAAAGGACTGCTGACCATAAGTGGTGTTGAGTTGCTGCTTTTCTGCCAGCAATTGCAGCACAAATGCGGTCGAAGACAGCGCCAGCGCAAATCCGATGATAAAACTATTGGTTACCGATTGCTTAAAGACCAAAAACACCAGCCCCATCAACACCATGCCAGTCAGAATCACCTGCGTACTGCCCATCACAAAAATCGAGTGACGCATTTGCCACAAGCGCTGCGGGCGTAGCTCAAGCCCAATAATAAACATCAGTAAAATGACGCCAAATTCAGCCATATGCATGATGGCTTTGGCATCGGTTGCAACATTCAGAACATGCGGACCCAGTACAATACCGGTCAACAGATAACCAATGACGGTTGCAATACCAAAACGTTTACCTAGCGGCACCAGGAGTAATGCGGCACCGAGAAAAATCGTGATTTGTAGCAACAGTGACATAGAAAACTCTGAATGCGTTGGGGGCTAAGTGAAGGTTTAACTCTAGCATTTTCAGCCATGAACATTAAGGCATCAGCTAAATTCTTGCGGATCGACATCAATCGAAAGCCGTAATTGATGCTGGCGCGGTTGCTGTACGGTATCGGCCCACCAAGAACGTAAAAAGAAATGTAAGCGCGCCCGGTCTTGCGCCAAAATCACCATATGTGCCCGATAACGTCCTGCTTTTCGTTCCATTGGCGCGGGAATAGGCCCCCAGATCTCGGCCACACTGCCTGCCTGTTGTAAGAAACGCGCTGCGGCTTGTTGTAAAAACGCCTGACTGTATTCACGATCTTTGGATTCACAGCGGACCAACACGCTATAGCGATAAGGGGGCAACAACGCCACCCGACGTTCATTGAGTATTTCGGCGGCAACGGCACGATAATCTTTTTCAATCAGCGTTGTTAGCATCGGGTGATCGGGGCGCAGGGTTTGTAGATACACTTCGCCTTTATGTTCACCGCGACCAGCCCGACCCGAAACTTGAACAATCAATTGAGCGGTGCGTTCTGGCGCACGGACATCGACACTCAGTAAGCCGGCATCGATATCCAAAATCGCCACCAAGGTCACAAACGGAAAGTGATGACCTTTGGCCAGCATTTGGGTTCCGAGTAAGATCATCGGCTTGTTTTGCTGGATTCGGTCATAAATTTTTTGCCAGCTGCCGACTCGGCTGGTACTGTCACGATCGACCCGAATCACATCATGCTCAGGAAAGAGTTCGATCAAATGCGCTTCGACTTTTGCAGTGCCCATGCCCAAGGTTTTTAAGGTCGGGTGATTGCAGGCCAAACATGCTTCTGGCATGCGCTGAATAGTGCCACAGTGGTGACAGTGCAGGTAGGTATAGGGTTGGGTGTGTACGGTAAAATGTGCGTCGCAATGTGGACAATTGGCTTGCCAGCCGCAACTTTCGCAGACCAGTACGGGGGCATAGCCACGTCGGTTTAAAAAAATCAGGACTTGTTCTTGGCGCTTGAGGGTGTGCTGGATTTGTTCGATCAGCTTTTGGCTCAATCCGTGCTGCTTTTTGGCTACTTTTAAGTCGATCAAGTGTACTTTAGGCATTAATGCCACGCCGGCACGTTGATTTAACTCAAGTAATTCAAGTTTGTTTTGTTCGACCAGATGATAACTGTCGATACTGGGCGTGGCAGAGCCAAGAATAATCGGACAATTTTCCAGATGCGCACGATACAGTGCCACATCGCGTGCATGATAGCGAAAGCCTTCTTGCTGCTTAAAAGAAAGATCATGCTCTTCATCTAAAATGATCAGTCCCAAACGCGGTAAAGGGGTGAAAATTGCAGACCGCGTGCCCAAAATAATTGAGGCTTTGCCCATTTTGGCCTGTTGCCAAGCCTGTAAGCGCGTGGAATCGTTTAAACCTGAATGCAGCAACGCGACATCGCAGTGAAATCGAGATTTGAATCGGGCAATGGTTTGTGGTGTCAGACCAATTTCAGGCACTAGTACCAGCACCTGCTTACCTTGCTTGAGCACCTCGTGCATGATGTGCAAATACACTTCGGTTTTGCCGCTGCCGGTTAGCCCATCGAGTAAAAAAGCGCGGTAGGCATGCAAATGTGCCATAACGCGTTCAATGGCATGTTGCTGGTCAGGGTTGGCAGTTAATGGCATTTGTGCCAATTGTACCGGCGTGGGACGGAAATCTTGGATTTCCTGTGTGCAAGTCACCAGTTCTTTTTTTTGTAAAGCCCGAAGGGTCGCGGTATCGACGCCGCTTAAATTTAAAATGGTCTCAGTGGTGCCGGCTGGATGCAGCTTGAGAATTTGATAGGCTTCAAACTGTTTGAGCGAGCGCTTGAGTTTTGCGTCTGGGTCGGGATGCGCCGCGATGCGCCAGATGTGCGTCAGAATATCCTCGTCCTTGCCTTGACGTAGCAAACCGGGTAATGCCGTTTGAATCACTTCGCCTAGAGGAAATTGGTAATACTGCGCCGACCATGTCAATAATTTTAAAACTTTCTGGTCTAAGATCGGTGATTGATCCAGTAAAGCCTGAATCGGTTTTAATTGAAATCTTGGATCGAGTGGCAGATCAGGCGCCAGTTTTTCAGTAATCATACCGACCAGTGTCTGACGGCCAAACGAGACTAAAACGCGTGCACCGATCGCTGCCTGTTCATAATCTGCTGCGCTTACGCTATAGTCGAAGGTATCGTATAAATGCACAGGAACGGCCACACGAACACGGAAAATGTCTTGAGGGGGCTGAGGTGGCGTAGTGTGCATCAAGATGGAGTCGCTCTATGGATCATCTTGCGCATTATACTCAAACTGAGCATGTCTGAGGTGCTTAATCAATCATGCTGGATTTAACACGACGTATTTACATCAACACGATTTTTTGGGAAAAACTAAAATACCGCCATGCCTGCATATCAATTTACGGCGCTTGATGCCGCTGGAAAACAACACAAAGGTGTTTTGGAGGGCGATTCTGCGCGCCAAATTCGCCAGCAGCTCCGTGACCGTGAATGGACACCCATTCTGGTCGATCCCGTAGAAAAAAAAGACAAGCAACAAGGTCGTGCATGGTTTCAAAAGAAATTTACTGCCTATGATCTGGCCTTAATGACCCGTCAGCTTTCAGTATTGGTGGCGGCTGCGATTCCGCTTGAAGAAGCCTTAAGAGCCGTGGCCAAACAAAGTGAAAAAATCCACGTACAAAATTTATTATTGTCGGTGCGTTCTAAAGTACTAGAAGGGCATTCTCTAGCACAAGGTATGCAGCAGTCGGGGCGTTTTCCAGATTTATACATTGCGACCATTGCTGCCGGAGAACGATCTGGACATTTGGATCTGATTTTAGACCAGCTCTCGGACTACACTGAAAACCGTTTTGCCATGCAAAAGAAAGTACAAGGGGCCATGATTTATCCGATCATTTTAATGCTGATGTCATTTGCGATTGTGATGGGACTCATGACCTATGTGGTGCCAGATATTGTGAAAACCTTCGATCAGAGCAAACAGGCACTTCCGTGGATTACTGTGGCGCTGATGAATGCCAGTGATTTTATTCGTCAGGCATGGCCGTTTATGCTGGTGATTGGCTTTTTGAGTATTGTGATGTTTGTACGTTTTCTTAAAACCAGTGCAGGACATTATGCGTTTGATCGCTTAACGCTCAGATTGCCATTATTTGGTAAATTATCACGTGGTATAAACGCAGCACGTTTTGCAAGTACGCTGTCGATTTTGACTCGATCCGGCGTACCTTTGGTAGATGCGCTACGTATCGGTGCGGCTGTCAGCAGTAACTGGATCATTCGAGATGCGATTAATTTGGCAGCAGAAAAAGTGACCGAGGGTGGCAGCCTTGCTACCCAGCTTGAGCGCTGTGGTTATTTCCCGCCAATGATGGTACAAATGATTCGAAGTGGTGAAGCGTCTGGCGAGCTGGATCGCATGCTGGAGCGAGCATCGAGTATGCAAGACCGTGAAGTGTCTACATTTATTTCGACAATGCTGGCCTTGCTTGAGCCATTAATGCTCGTTCTCATGGCTGCGATTGTCTTGGTGATTGTGATTGCGGTGATGCTACCGATTGTCAATATGAATAATATGATTTAAAAACGATTGAAACTAGAGATGAATATGGAATTAAAACAGACACGATTAAACGATTCAAAGCAGGACAATACCTCTGCGGTTCTTTCTCAAGGCCTGTCGGCGTCTGCATTACGTGCACCACGCCTGAAGCGTGCCTCTGGTTTTACCTTAATCGAAGTCATGGTGGTGATTGTGATTTTGGGTGTGCTGGCGGCACTGATTGTACCTAACGTCATGGGCCGTGGAGAAAAGGCTAAAGTCGATACCACGCAAATTACGTTAAAAGGGGTGGCAGGTGCACTCGACCAGTTCAAGCTCGACAATGGCCATTTTCCAACCATGCAAGAAGGTGGCCTAGATGCCTTGGTGAATCAGCCTGCAACTGCGAAAAACTGGTTGCCGGGTGGTTATGTAAAAGGCGGCTATCCGAAGGACAGTTGGGACAATGATTTGCAATACGTGATTCCGGGTACTGAAGGACGTGCCTACGATTTATATTCTTTTGGTGCCGATGGTAAAGCCGGTGGCGAAGGAAATGATGCTGATATTTATTATGCTGAAAAATAATTAAGATAATGATGTTCTTCACTTATGGCTTAAAATAAGTCATAGGTGAAGTGATAATCGCTCTTAGTTATTGTTAAATATTTAAGTTGCTGTTATTTAATTAAAAATATAATAATTAAGATATGAGAGTTATAATAAGAATTATTATTAAACTGGATAGTTACAAGAAAAACAATCGGTTAGAAAGATTCAGCTTTTTATTTGATAAAAACGACGCATAATGACAAAAGAAAATAAGTTAAACGCAATAGGGGCGATCAGTATGAAAGCATTGTTCTTATCCGATGAAGTGAACCAATTGCATTGGTCTGTGCTTAAGGCGCTATGTTTTGTACTGAGTCTTCTGCCGCTTAGTCAAAGTGCAATCACGCTTTGGTCGCTTAGTGATGCCAGCAGCCAGATCATGGTGGCTTTTTTAAGTATTAGTGTTTTGAGTTCAGTATGGCTGGTGAGCTTTTTCAATGCATTGCAACTGACTGTGGTTTCCTTGGCGCATTTAAATCTCTCGCCTTTAGAAACTCAACTCATCCGAATTTACCGTCAGGTACCGATGATAACGCTAGCAGGCATGATGGCGTATATGAGCTTCATCAGCCTGTCACTTTAGAGAATATAAAAAAAGCCGAGAATGTCTTCTCGGCTGGTGTTTAGCGTCTGGATTTGTAAGAAATATCTTGAGGCTTACGCGGTCGGTAAAACCAGCCCAAAAGTAATAATAATCCAGAAAAGATTAAAATTGGCCAGTCACTTAAACGCGTATACAGCGTTTCACCTTGCATTGCAGGCAATTCACCACGCAATACGGCTGCCTGATCCATAGGTGCTTGTTCAACAATATGACCGTTACTATCGATAAACGCGGTTACACCGGTGTTGGTTGCGCGGATAAACCAGCGACCATTTTCTTTGGCACGCATTTGTACCATTTGCAAATGTTGTAACGGGCCAGCCGTACCAGTAAACCATGCATCGTTCGATACCGTGATCAAAAAGTCACTATTTTCAGCATTGCGACGGGTCAAGTTTGGATAGGCCACTTCATAACAAATGGCAGCAGCCAGTGCATGACCTTTAATCATTAACGGTTTTTGATTGTCTGGTCCGCGGCTAAATCCACTCATCGAGGGATCATTTTGTAGTGCCGGTAGCACCCAGCTTAATAATCCAGAAAGCGGAATATATTCTCCAAAGGGCACCAAACGCTGCTTTTTATACAATCCGTGTGCATCGGAACCTGAGGCCATAATACTGTTGTAATACAGCGGTGTTTGGGCCTGACGCGATGCAGGAAGATCCCAGTACGGTATGCCGGTCACCCATGCAGAACCACTGGCCTTGGCTTGCTGGTTCATGGCATCTAAAAACGGTTGAATGTCGGTCTGAAACATCGGGATAGATGATTCTGGCCAAACAATCAGATCTCGGCCCCATTCGCTTCGGGTCAGATTGGCGTAAATCATCAGTGTTTTAAGCTGATATTCGGTAAGCCATTTTAAATCTTGCGGAATATTGCCCTGAATCAGGGAAACCGACAAGGGTGCTGTTTTCTTTGGCTCGACAAATTGCAGCTTGGAGGCACCCCATGCGCCCACCAGTAAAATGGCAGCCGGAATCAGCCAGAAAATACGGCGTTTGAGTAACTCGACCAAGGCACAGGCCAGTATAATCACCACAAACGACACCCCAAATACACCAAAGAGGGGCGCATAGTGATCGAGATAACGCTCGGTAAAGGCGTAGCCTGCAAATAGCCATGGAAAGCCGGTAAATACCCAAGTCTTTGCCCATTCAAATACAATCCAGAGCGGAGCGAAGGTGAGGGGAGTTTCTGGGAAAAAACGACGATAAAGCCAAGTTTGAACCGCTGTGAACAGGCCCATCACCAAGGCCATCACGGCAATCATCAGCACACTCAGGGCTGCATTGGTATCCCCATAGACATGAATGGAGGTGTACAGCCAAAATGCCCCAACAAACCAAAGCCCGAATCCATAAGCCCAGCCCAAGGCAAAGCCTTGTTTCGCTGAGCGCCCATGCAATACCGCATACAAAAGGGCTGGTGATAAAATCGCAATCCACCAATAGTAATAAGGTGCAAGGGCCAAGCTAAAAATTGCGCCAGAACAAAGAGAAATCAGTAAGGGAAAAATAAAGGGAAGCTGTTTTTGCTGCCGGGATGATCCCAGCAGCTGACTAAAGTATGCTCTCATTTACGTACAGCTCGAATCAGATGAATTATGCGTGCATCTGCTTCAATAATTGTAAACTGCCAGTTATCAAGCTCAATCACCTGACCTTGTAAATCACTGACCAGTCCAATTTCCTGAAGCAATAAACCGCCCACAGTTTCTACTTCATCGTCAGAAAAATCAGCATCTAAAACTGTATTAAAATGTTCAATTGGTGTAAGTGCTTGCACCATCCACGAGTTGGCTGTGGTGTGGTTGCTGTCAGGCACAATGTACTGGGCTTCTTCATCGACATTGTCATGCTCGTCTTCGATTTCACCCACGATTTCTTCTAAAATATCTTCAAGTGTGACCAAACCTGCCGTCGTGCCGTATTCGTCGATCACAATAGCAATATGAGTTTGGGTGTGTTTGAGCATGCGTAGCACTTGGTCCGAGCGGGCACTTTCCGGCACGAACAGTGGCTGACGCATTAGAGCGCGGATATCGACAATGGCAGTTGGTTCGGTCAAAAACGGCAGTAGGTCTTTGGCCAGCAAAATCCCGACCACGTTGTCGGGCTGATCCGATGAAAAAACCGGAAAACGGGAGTGAGCCGACTCAATCAAAACATGCAAGATGTCGAGTAATTGGTCATCTTCTTGTAAGCTGATCATGGACGTACGAGGGGTCATGACTTCGCGAATTTTTGTGGCGGGAAGATCAAGAACACCTTCTAGCATCGCCACCGTATCAGGTTCTAAAAAACGACGTGAATCTTGAACTAATTTGAGCAGTTCATCGCGTGTTTCTGGCGCAGTTCCCAGCCATTTTCGTAAACCGCGCATTCCCCACGATGGGCCTGATTCCTCGTGCATAATCTTTCCTAAAGACTCTTTATGCTAGTAAATGAATTTTTATCATACCGAAGAAAATATGCTTATGCATCATCCAATCGGCGGGAAAAAGTAAATGATTCAGCTTGATGGATCAAATTTGCCGAATTTCGGGTTCCATGTCGGTTTATGTTAAACTATGGTCTGTTTTTTGAAGTGAAGTGTACGCATGTCAGCACGCGATTTTACCCCGGCCATTCAGTTGAATACGCGTGGTTTACGATGCCCTGAACCGGTCATGATGTTGCATCAGGCAATTCGTAAATCTAAATCTGGTGATATTGTTGAAGTTTTGGCAACCGATCCTTCAACGTCGTGGGATATTCCAAAATTTTGTATGCACTTGGGTCACGAGCTGTTATTGCAAGAAGAAACACAAGATGATCAAGCACTCAAAGCATATCGTTATCTGATTCAAAAAGGCTAATTCAGCGTTCCAATGATCATTTACACGATTTGGGATGTGGGTTATTGAGATGATGGCATGCGCCGAGTCAAGCGGCGCATGGTCACACTATGCTTCGATCAATACGACTTAGATAAAAAATCTTTAAGCTGAGGTTTTACGCCGTGCCAAATCGAAAATGCTTCAATGGCCTGACCCACCAGCATACCAAAGCCATCTGTGCTCGGCACGCCACGCTGCTCGGCTTGTTCTAAAAAGCTTGATGCTTTGCCGTAGGCCATTTCATAAGCATAATTAAAACGAAGGGCAGTGGGCAATTGTAGAGCATCGCCACTTAAACTGGCCGATGTCGCATTGATGACCAGATCAAAATCGCCAGCAAGTTGATCCAGCGCCATGACGTTAAGTTGTGCCGGCGCGACTGCATCATATAAATCTTCGACCAGTTGAACAGCGCGTTCAAGTGTGCGGTTGGCAATGGTTATTTCCTTCACACCTGCCTGTACCAGCGGATAAATCACACCACGTGTTGCGCCACCTGCGCCCAGAATTAATACACGCGTTTTTTCTAATGGCCAATCTAGCGCACGAATGGCATCGACTAAACCCTGACCATCAGTATTGTCACCATGCAATGCTCCGTTTTGCATCCAGAGTGTATTCACGGCTTTTGCGGTTTTGGCGCGTTCAGTCAAGACATCACAAAGTGCAAAGGCTTGTTCCTTAAAGGGTACGGTGACGTTCATGCCCACACCGCCGTCTTCAAAAAAATTACGCACCGAGGCCTCAAAGCCATCCAGCGCGGCCAGTCGTTTGCTGTAGTGCAGCGTGATGCCGAGCTTTTCTGCAAAGGCATGATGCAACTCGGGCGAGCGAGATTGTTCAATCGGATTACCAATTACAGCAAACTGCTTGGTCATGCAAGACATCCATGAAAGTCAAAATGGCTTCACTATACGTGAAAAATTCCCAAACTTTAAGACGATCTAAAGCTGATCAATCGTCATAATCGTCTGGATGTTTTTGCTCTGAGCCGGGTGAATCTTGCGTTGGAATTTTATAATCTTCACTGGCCCATGCACCCAAATCAATCAGCTTGCAGCGCTCTGAACAAAAGGGACGAAACGGGTTGTTCTCCCAGTGCGAGGGTTGTCCACAACGCGGGCAGGGAAATGTACGTGGCATACCGGAATTCCTTAAATTCATCATCAAGATGTTAGGCAAAGTCATGATGAGTTGTTAGACTTATGCCTGATTTCACGATTAAGTTTAAATAGTTTGCTGTGATTATGTCGATACGTCAATTTCAGGCTCAGCGTATGCAAGCCCCTCGTGCTTTTACTCCTGTGGCCAACACGCCACTGTGTCTCGAAATCGGGGCGGGTAAGGGCAAGCATGCCATGTTGTTTACCGAGCAACATCCAGAGCGGCATTTGGTGGCCATTGAACGAACCAAAGAGAAATTTTTGGCGATGCAAAAGCAGCAAGAACTACATGCGCGTGCGCATTTAATGCCTGTACATGCCGATGCATTGCCTTGGATTGTGCACGCACTGTATCCGGCGCAAGTTGAACAGGCCTTTATTTTATATCCGAACCCAGAGCCGCATAATCCAGCACAGCGCTGGCTAAATATGCCGTTCTTCGAGTTTTTACTGTCACGCATACAGCCAGAAGGCACACTTACACTGGCCAGTAATATTCCAGAGTATATCGACGAAGCCGCTCAGCAACTTGAACAGCTGTGGCAGTTACCTTATGAAAAACAAATCATTGCGCCTGACTCTGCACGCACCCATTTTGAGATTAAATATTTACAACGCGGCGAGCTGTGCCAGCAACTGGTGATCACCAAGCCCGCGACGTATCAAACTCGCTTTGATCAGTTTATGCCGTTATTGGGTCAAAATCATGCCGAATAAGCAGATTGCGATTATTGGTGCTGGGCCTGCCGGATTGGCCTGTGCCGAGGTTCTGTCGGCACTTGGCACATACGACATCACAGTGTATGAGCAAAAACCGTCTGCAGCGCGCAAGTTTTTGATGGCAGGAAAAACCGGACTCAATATTAGTCATGCTGAAGCACTCGATACCTTTCTGACACGCTATGATCATACCGACTGGCTTGAGCCAATGATCCGGCCGTTTCATGCACAGCAGATTCAGACTTGGATGCAGGAGCTGGGGATTGCATCATATGTCGGCAGTTCCGGGCGGATTTTTCCCAATGAAATGAAAGCTGCACCCTTACTGCGGGCATGGCTGAAGCGTTTACAAGATCGTGGCGTGACATTTCGCTATCGCCATGAAGTTATCAAGGTGTCTGATCTTGAGCTTTCAGTGGTTGATATCCAGCGGCAACAGCATAGTACTGTTCTGGTCGATGCGGTCGTTCTGGCCTGCGGCGCCGTTTCATGGCCGCAATTGGGCAGCGATGGAAAATGGCAAGCGTGGTTGCAACCAGAGCAGATTCAGACTTTTCAGGCCAGTAATGTGGGTGTACTGGTGAACTGGTCGGCCTATCTTGCTCCTATTTTTGGGCAACCGTTAAAGCGTATTCAGGCGTGGGTTGATGGTCGAGCGCCACAGTTTGGTGAAATGGTCATTAGCCATTATGGCTTGGAAGGCGGTTTGGTCTATCGTTGTAATCGTGATATGCGTGAAGCCATGCAATCTCAAAACTCCAGCGTTTTATATCTAGATTTGCTGCCAGACCAGCGTGTGGAACAAATTTTACAAAAACTCCAGCAAGGCAATAAGCAATCACTCAATACCGTGTGGCAAAAAGCAGGACTCGATAAAACCAAGATTGCCTTAATCCGCGATGTGGTACCCAAAACCGACTGGAATGACGCACAAAAAATGGCGCAGCACATTAAGCAGCTGGCGATTTGTGTACAAGGTTTTCGTCCGATTGAAGAAGCCATCAGCTGTGCTGGCGGGATTGCACGAGATGCGCTGGATTCAACGCTCCGTCTAAAAGACACAACGGCCACCTTTGCCTGTGGCGAAATGTTGGATTGGGATGCACCTACTGGTGGCTATCTACTGACCGCTTGTTTGGCCACAGGACGGGCGGCTGCTCAGGGTGTACATGCGTATTTGGGTGCTCAATAAGCAGAAAGTCGTGATGTTACTCAGCTGAAAAATCTGTTAGTTTGGTTGAAAAATCAATGCAAACAGGGAGAGCATCATCATGTCAAATACAGCGCTATTGACCGGTAGTTGTTTGTGTCAGGGCATTCGTTATGAAATTTCAGGCCGTGGAATCGGTGAGATTATCGAATGTCACTGTCAGCGCTGTCGTAAAGCCAACGGTACGGCTTACGCCACCAATGCGCCAGTACACATTGATGATTTTAAGATTGTTCAAGGTGAGCATCTTCTTAAGAAATATCAGTCTACGCCCACCACACAGCGTTGTTTTTGCAGTGAATGTGGTTCACCCATCATGAGCATTAAAACCGATACACCAGAATATCACCGACTGCGTATTGGAACGCTCGATACCAAAATCGAGCAAAAACCGAGTATGCATATTTTTGCAGCGCATAAAGCAGAGTGGGACAGTATTCAAGATGATCTACCTCAATATGCCGAGCGCCCATAAGCAGCGCACGATAGATGAGTCGTTATGCACCGTGCATGGATTATGAGGTTTGTACGGTGTGCTGCACACATAGATTGAATTTGATTCAGAAACAGTATCAATCTTAATCACAGAAAAATAGAATTCCATTTCACTTTTCGCTACATTGATGGCATAACTTTTCACTACCTCTTCACCGATACTATGAATGTTCAACTTGATAAATATGATCGCGGAATTTTAGAACTTCTCCAACAAGACTGTACATGCGCCATTGGTGATATTGCCGATCGGGTGGGGCTGAGTAATACCGCATGCTGGCGCCGGATTCACAAAATGGAAGAAGCAGGGATTATTTACGGTAAAGTGGCCTTACTGGATCGCAAGAAACTCAATATCAATGTGGTCGTCATGGTGTTTATCAAGATTGCACAGCACAATATGGAATGGATTCAAAAGTTTCGCGACCATATCCATACCATCGATGAGATTCTTGAAGTATATCGAATGGCAGGCGAAACCGATTATTTGCTGAAAGTGGCGGTGCCAGATGTGATGGAATATGATCGGGTGTATAAACGACTGATTCAGATTCCGGGTTTAGCCGATATTAGCTCAAGCTTTGCGATGGAGCAGATCAAGTACACCACCCGTTTGCCACTCAATTATTTCTAATATTGATGCGGCTTGAGTTATCTGCCTATTCTTTTAATCAGAACTAAAATATAAGTCCATTGAAACTTAACATCGGTGAGATATATGCCGATGATCAACATCGTTAAAAATGTCAGACAAAAGGATGTAATCCACAATAGCAGAATAAATATGGATCATAATTTCTTTTTAATCTATGAAAGTGAAATAAAATTCTAATTTGAAGTGAAACTGATATTTTTTTTAAACTCAAAATTCAATCGAGCTTAATTATGATGATGTTGTCGAAAAGAACTACATAATCAAAAGGGTATCGAAATGAATCATGTATGTACCGATGTCATCAATTTAGGAAGAACACCGCATCGCTTTGATGGGTTAGTGAATACGCCGGTGTATCGCGGCTCGACCATTTTGGTCAATAGTTTTGAAGAGTGGGAGCAGCATAAGCAAAATGGTGGTGGTTATCGGCATTATGGTCGTTACGGCGCTGCAACCACTAAATCTTTTGAAAGCGCAATCAATACACTCGAAGGCGGTGCTGGCTGTCTGGTGTTTCCTTCTGGGCTTTCTGCATGCACACATACGCTTACTGCCTTTGTTCAAGCGGGTGATCATGTCTTGATGGCCGATAATGTGTACGGCCCGACGCGTAGTTTTGCCGATCAGATCTTACCTCGTATGGGCGTTGAGGTTGAGTATTTCAATCCATGCGACTTAGTAGCATTTGCGCAAAAATTACAAACCAAAACCGCTGTGGTGTATATCGAGTCTCCGGGTTCCATGACCTTTGAAGTGACCGATCTGGCTGCAATTTCTGAGCTAAGCCACAAAAAAAATGCCAAAGTGCTGGTCGATAATTCATGGGCAACGCCATTATTTTTTCAGCCACTACAACAGGGTGCGGATGTTTCGATTCAGTCGGTGACCAAATATATTGGAGGACATTCAGATATTTTGATGGGCACTGCAACGGCCAACGCCGATTCGATCGAACAACTGAGTCGTGTTGTGTATAGCTTTGGTGAAACCACCAGTCCAGATGATACTTATCTGGCTTCACGTGGACTACGCAGTCTGGCAGTACGATTAAAACAGCATAATGAAAATGGTCTGGCGGTGGCGCAGTATTTAAGTGCACATGCCAGTATCGGCCGTGTTAATCATCCTGCGCTTGAACACGCAGCGGGGCATGAAATATGGCGCCAATCTTTTAAGGGCGCGACCGGATTATTTTCTTTTTATCTCAAGCGCTCAGATCCGACTTATGTTGCACGTTTCTTTGATGCCTTAAACTTTTTTCACATTGGATTGTCTTGGGGAGGCTTTGAAAGCCTGATCTTGCCTGTGGGAGTGGCGCATCGCACGCAAAGCTCGGTACAAGAAGGGGGTTACTTGGTGCGCCTACATGTGGGGCTTGAGCATCTGGATGATCTAATTGCAGATCTGGAACAGGCACTTGATTTTGCCGATGCGCTTTAAGCCTGTTTCGAATCATTTGATTATTCCCCAATGCTTTGTTGGGGAATAATCAAAATCTAAAAAGACTTATTTGGCCTGAAGTGCCTTACCTTCAAAAGCCACACCATCCCAGCCATGTTGCATAAACTGACGAATATTTTGATGGTCTGTCCCTTCGGGAGTATTTAAAACGGCAGCATAATGCTCTGCAAACAAGCTTAACGTATCTGCCTGATTCAGCCCTTCAATTTTTGCATAAGACAGTACTTTGGCACTGCCTTGATTTTCTGTTGCGGCATTAGACTGCGCGCCATTTTGAAATGCAGTTGGGGTATGAACAAAATGTGCTTCAATATGAGCCAAGACATCTGCAAATTTGGCTTCGCCATTTTGTAACTGTTGAAGTAATGCCTGAGACATAAGATTCCCTCATTGTATCTGCCGTAAAGGGTTGTAAGCATAACATTGAAGCAAGTAGCAACTAAATGCTAAATCGAGAAATGAGATCGCTCATGGCGACATGAAGCCATAAAGTGCTGTGGATAACAATGAGCTTATACACAGAATCTGGACACAAAAAAAGAAGCCTAAGTGGAGGAGATAGATCCTTAGGCTTCGAATTCTTTTCACCTTAACGCGATAAACTTAAAATAAAATTAACGTTTAAAGCGCTTGAAGCGTTTGTTGAAGCTCGCAACACGACCTTCATTGCTGGCTTGACGTACTTCACCGGTATAAAACGGATGTGAGGCACTTGAAATATCCAAGGTCACGTATGGATAGACCTTACCTTGGTACTCACGTGTTTGTTTGGTTTGAAGTGTACTGCCAATTAAGAAATATACATCAGCATTGGTGTCATGAAACAATACTTGTTGATACTCTGGATGAATACCTGAACGCATGTCGACCTCGAATAATTAACCAATAATTATGTAATGTTATATTATAACAAATGTTTCAGTCAATGTATGCTCTGCTTAAAATTTGTTAACTGGGGTTGGGTACCAGTTCTTCAAACAAATCGTTGAGGTTGTCTTCAACTTTCAAATGAATGAGATTCCAGTAATGTCCGGAAATCGTGCGGTTGACCATCAAGGTGTCGGGCGACGGTCGAAATACATCCCAGTACTTTAACGACTTTTTAACCAGTGTGACGCTGTCATGATAGGCAGAATTTTCTGCAAAGTTATAAGGTTGAGTTAACGGACGTAGTAGCACATCAATCCACTGAATATAGAGCTCTTCAGGAAAAGAAGATTTTATGGCAAGTGCTTGTAATGCCTCCAAATGATCTTCAATGGCAGGAATATTGTGTTTGCGTGCAGCATAAATGAGTTGTTTAAAATGTTCTACAATTTCGACACTTAAGGTTTTAACACCGCCAAAATCATAAATCACCACAGTACCATCTGGTCGAAAAGCAAAATTACCCGGATGAGAGTCGCAGTGAAAACGTTTTAAGTAAAACATTTCTTGCCCAAGGGTGCGAATCAATCGACGAGCCAGTGTATTACGCACTTCAAGTGGCCAAGTGCTTGCGGTTTCAAGCGACTCACCATGCTCAAGACTTAAAGTTAAGACCCGTCGGGTCGAATATGCTTTAAATACGCTAGGAATGACCACTTTGGCGTCTAGCGACTGATGAAAGGTTTTAAAAACTTCAAGATTTTGTGCCTCAATTTCGTAATTAAGCTCATCAGATAAGCTTTCTTGAATTTCGGCAAACAGTTTGTCCTGAAGCTTTTTATCGATTTTAATCACGCCCATGAGTCTTAAAGCCAGACGTACCTGTTTCAAGTCACTTTCACAGGCTTCATCTACGCCGGGATACTGAACCTTAACCACAACCTCCTGCCCATCATGCAGTCTGGCCCGATGAACCTGACCAATCGATGCCGCGGCAAAAGGAGTGGGCTCAAAAGATTGAAACGCGACATCGAGCGGTTTTCCGAGTTCTTTTTCGACCTGAGTGCGAATAGTTGCAAAAGGTACGGCAGGTGCCTGACGTTGTAACTTGGCAATCGATTGTGCCACTTCTGGCGGAAAAATATCCTTGTACTGTGAAGCAATTTGCCCCACTTTCATCACCGCACCTTTCATTTCACCCAAGGTTTCTGCGATCTGAATACCAATATCTTGAAATAACTTGGTTTTTGCAGCAAGTTTCTGTTCTTCATCGGCAGTGAGATGTCGAATGGAGTTGGACACGGTTTTGGTTGCAATGCTGGCGGTCATGCCTGCAAGTTTCATAAAACGCCGACCCGGTGAGCTCGCATTTTTTGCCATCTGAAGTACCTTTTCGCTGCGATTTTTTCAATTTTGATCATAGGTGACAAAGTATATATTTCAAAGTTTAAATTGTTTATATGCTGTTAATAATGCCGAGGAAACAAGGGCTTAAATAAATATAATTTTG
The DNA here is from genome assembly GCF_029967895.1 of Acinetobacter sp. V89_7. Taxonomy (NCBI): domain Bacteria; kingdom Pseudomonadati; phylum Pseudomonadota; class Gammaproteobacteria; order Moraxellales; family Moraxellaceae; genus Acinetobacter; species Acinetobacter sp. V89_7. The sequence goes on along the minus strand of NZ_JASCAJ010000002.1, from coordinate 6,695 downwards.
AGAAAAGCTTAGCAAAAATCAATTCATAAACAATACGTTAATCCATATAAAGCATGGCAAATTTTGGTGATAAGGTGATAGCACAAATAAGTACAAATCAGTTTCAGGACGCACTCACCATGTCGAATTTAAATCTCAACCGTGCGCATGATTCTCGTAATCATCCAGTGCCACATCATTATTTTCAGCATACCGAAAATGCACATCGTATTCGTTCAGACCAAGAGGCCATTGAGATCGCACAGCGGCTGGCCGAGCGTTTTGCCCAAGAGGCATCACAGCGTGATCAAGCACGTCAGTTACCACTAAACGAAGTTCAGGCTTTTTCGCAAAGTGGCCTCTGGGCGATTACCGTGCCAAAAGCATTTGGCGGTGCTGGCGTGTCATATCGTACCTTGGCCGAGGTAATTAAAACCATCTCCAGTGTCGACTCATCTTTGGGGCAGATTCCTCAAAACCACTTGGCTTTTATCGAACATCTTCGGCTCGATGCCAGTGAAGAACAGCAACATTTCTTTTTCGATTTGATTCTTCGCGGCGCGCGTTTGGGCAATGCATTTTCAGAAAAAAATGCCAGAACCGTTGCCGATTTACAGACCACCCTACGCAAAACAGCCACCGGTTATGAATTGAATGGCCAGAAGTTTTTCGCCACCGGCGCATTATTGGCCCACTGGATTCCGGTTGTGGCCATCAATGAAGAAGGGCTTCCGTATGCCGCTTTTATTCCTCAAGGCACCACAGGGCTGAACATTATCAATGACTGGTCGGGTTTTGGTCAGCGTACTACGGCCAGTGGCACTGTAGAGCTCAATCAGGTCGAGGTGACGGAGCAATATCTGGTTCCGATTTATCGGGCATTTGAACGCCCGACGCCGGCAGGTGCAATCTCACAATTTATTCAGGCTGCGGTCGATGCGGGAATTGCTCGCGGTGCAATTGATGAAACCATTCGGTATGTCCGTCAGCACAGTCGCCCATGGATTGATGCGGGCGTCGAACATGCCCGTCAAGATCCGTACACGATTGCCAATATAGGTGATTTAAAAATTAAGCTACGTGCAGCAGAAGCCGTGCTTGATCTGGCGGCCGATGAAATTGACCGTGCGATTGCTGAACCGACCGAACAGCAGGTGAATGAAGCCACCTTGCGTGTGGCAGAAGCCAAAGTCCTCACGACAGAAATTGCGCTGCTGGCCAGCAATAAACTGTTCGAATTGTCTGGAACACGTTCGACCTTGTCGGAATTAAATCTAGACCGTCATTGGCGCAATGCGCGCACGCACACTCTACATGATCCTGTGCGCTGGAAATATCATTTGGTGGGCAATTACTACTTAAACGGTATCCACCCGCCACGCCATGCGTGGAGCTAAATTGAAAACGAAAAGAATGGAGAATAAAAATGAGCCAATTTGAACAAATTAAAGAACAGCTTTCACTCGGTGGAGATTATGCGGCCGTTGCAGCAAAGTATCGTCCGATTTTCGCCGAGATTGCACAGGGAGCCTTAGCCCGTGAACAGCAGCGGATTTTACCCTTTGAGCAGATTGAACAGTTAAAGCAGGCCGGCTTTGGCGCCGTGCGTGTACCTGTGCGTTATGGTGGCGCAGGGCTGTCTTTACCACAGTTATTTGACCTCCTTACAGAGCTTGCAGCGGCAGATTCCAATATTGTGCAGGCACTACGTGGGCATTTTGCTTTTGTCGAAGATCGACTGGTGGCGCATAAAACCCAATCTCAAAAGCTTTGGTTTGAGCGCTTTGTGGCGGGTGAGCTGGTTGGGAATGCATGGACTGAAGTGGGGAGTGTGCAGATTGGTGATGTGATTACCCGCGTGACCCAAAATGCTACGGGCCAGCGTGTGGTCAGTGGTGAAAAGTATTACTCCACCGGAAGTATTTTCGCCGACTGGGTCGATTTATTTGCCTTCGATGAAGTGAGTCAGCAAAACGTGATTGCCGTGATTAATCGACATGCTTCAGGGGTGGATATTCAAGATGACTGGGATGGCTTTGGCCAGAAAACCACGGGTAGCGGTACGCTGCGCGTGAATGCAGTTGAGGTGCCGATTTCGCATATTTTGCCTTTCGATCAGCGATTTAAGTATCAAACTGCATTTTATCAGGTGGTGCACTTGGCCACGCTAAGTGGTATCGCTCAGGCGGCTGTGGCTAATTTTAGTGAAGAAGTACGTCACCGCACACGAATTTTTAGTCATGGCAATGCCGATCTGGTTCGCCATGATCCCCAAGTGTTACAGGTGATTGGTCAGGCTTCAGCACAAGCCTATGCCAGTGCTGCCATCACACAGCGTGCCGCGGCGGCTTTGCAAGATGCCTATTTAAGTCATTTTGCCGAGCAGCCAGAACAAGACGTTCAGGCCAATATTGCTGCTGAGCTTGAATCGGCACAAGGGCAGGTGGTGATTAGCCGTCTGGTTCTTGAGCTGACTTCGAATCTGTTTAACGCACTCAGCGCCTCGGCAAGTAGCACGGCCAAACAGCTTGATCGATACTGGCGCAATGCACGTACTGTATCGTCGCATAATCCGATTATTTACAAAGAAAAAGCCATTGGTGATTGGGAGGTCAATCAGGCTGCACTACCGTTTGTATGGCAAATCGGAGCCTCTCCTCGGCAGGGCAGCTAACGCATCAAGTTAGTTCAAACATCAAGCCTGCTGTGACAGTTTACGGTTGTTGCTGTACAAGCGTGCCAGCAACAACACACAGGCAATACTCAAGCCTAAAATCAAACCGAGCCAGATACCGGCCGGCCCCATCTCTAAACTGCGTGACAGATACACCCCTACCGGAAATGCGATCACCCAATAGGCCACCAGCGTAATCCACATCGGGCCTTTGGTGTCTTGCATACCACGTAAGCAGCCTGCCGCCCCAATTTGCCATGCGTCCATAAGCTGATAAGCCATTGCAAACAGCAACAACGACAACGCCACATCAAATACCTGTGGATCTTGAGTATAAATTGCAACAATTTGAGGACGGGCAAACCAGATTAAACACATGGTGCACAACGCGAAAAACGTGGCGGTGCCGAGTCCCAGTTTTTGTACACGACGCATTGAAATCCAGTTTTTTTCGCCGTAATACATGCCCACCCGAATGGTCAGTGCAATCGCCAGCGACATTGGAATCATAAAGAGCTGTGAGGTCACAGACATCGCAATTTGATGTGCAGCCACAACCGTATCGCCCAAAGGGCTCAGTACAATTGCACCTGTGCTAAAAATACTGACTTCAAAAAACACCGCCAGACCAATTGGAAAACCCAGTTTTAAAATACGCTTGATGATCTGCGGATCAAGTTTTTCCCAGTGGGTAAAGATTTGCGTCGACTGATAAGCCTTGGCTCGGTACACATAATTGGCCAGTGTAATCAGCATTAACCATTGCAAAATGGCGGTCGCAAAACCACAGCCTGCACTACCCAAATGCGGAATAGGCCCAAGACCATACATAAACATAAAGTTCAGCGGTACCAGTACCACCAAGGCCAATAAGCTAATCACGGTCACTGGTCTCGGGTGGCCCATGGCCTCCGAATAACCACGTAAGGCTGCGTACATGGTCACGGCCGGCATGCCAAAGCCAATTGCATGTAAAAATAGTCCTGCTTTGGGTTGCAGGCTTTCAGGTACGCCAAGTACAGGCAGCAAAAAGGGCATAGTCTGCAAAATCAGCATGGCAATCAGCCCTAGACACAGCGCCACCCACAGTGACTGACGTACCAGTCCCGGAATTTTTTCTGGTGTTCGTGCACCTTTGGCTTCGGCCACCAAAGGGGTTGTGGCAATCATGATGGCACTAAACAGCAGCATGATTGGCATCCAGAGGCCTACACCGACAGCAATCGCTGCCAAATCATTAGCCGAAAGATGACCGGCCATGATGGTATCAATCAGCCCCAGACCTGCCTGCGCAAATTGCGTGATCAAAATGGGCCACATCAACTGCAAAAGCTGTTTTAATTCAGTACCAAACCCTGAAACATTTGTCACAACACGTTATCCACTTAAAAAGGTTATCGCTGAAATGTAAAGATCACGCCAGCGAAAATCATGATCGCACCCAAAACACGCTGCCAGTTCACGGGAACTTTTTCATTGCCTAGCCAACCGAAATGATCGAGTAACATCGACATACCGAGCTGACCAAAAATGATCACCCCAGACAAGGTCAGAAACCCAAATTTAGGCGCAGTATAAATGCTCACACTAATTGCATAAACCCCTAAAAAGCCGCCTAACCAGAGATACCAAGGAATTTGCCCCAGTTGCGCGAGGCTAGGTTTTGTTGCATCTTCAAAACTGACCAATAAACCAAGGACAATCGTGCCAATCAAAAAAGAAATAAACGCTGCTTGTAAGGGGGAATGTAACGATTCACGCAATTGTGTATTGAGCGCCGTTTGAATGGCCATGGCAATGCCAATACCGAGTGCCAAGGGTAAAAATAATAAGACTTGTGACGAGAGCTTGATCATTCTTTTTCCAGAACTTATTTTTATCTGCTCTCAGTCTAAAGCAATTCGATATGAATTGAAGCCTGTCCTGATTGGGTTCGTGTTAAAATAAGTGGCTTATTTTTGTTTGAGTTTCATTCTTGACTGCTTTGCTTAATCCCACCGATATTCCGCTATCGCTGTATATCCATATGCCGTGGTGTGTACGTAAATGTCCCTATTGTGATTTTAATTCGCATGCGGTACCCAATGGCGCGTTATCTATCGATTTGGAGCAACAGTATCTGCACGCATTGGTGGCCGATTTTGCAACGCAACTGGATTTTGCGCAGGGGCGTGCGATTCATAGTATTTTTATTGGTGGCGGAACACCGTCACTGATTTCGGCGCAGGGCTATCACTGGTTATTTACGCAGTTAAGTGCTCTGATTCCCTTCACATCTGGGTGTGAAATTACGCTTGAAGCCAATCCGGGCACGCTTGAGCATGATCCTTTTGCAGACTATTTGGCAGCCGGTATCAACCGACTTTCACTGGGTGTACAAAGTTTTGATTCGGCACATTTGCAGCGCTTGGGGCGGATTCACAGTGCGCAAAATGCCTTAGATGCCATTGGCTTGGCAAAAAAAGCTGGCTTTCAACGTGTCAATGTCGATCTGATGCACGGTTTGCCACAACAAACCTTTGAAGAAGCCATGTACGACCTGCACTGTGCGGTTGAACGCGGTGCCACGCATATCAGTTGGTATCAACTGACCATTGAACCCAATACGGTTTTTTTTAGAACCCAACCAGTTTTACCCGAAGATGATGTGCTTGAGCAGATCCAGACGGCCGGCGAAGCCTATTTAACCTCACAAGGCTTTATCAATTACGAAGTATCGGCTTGGCGTAAAGAGCAGCCATCGGCACATAATCTCAATTACTGGCAATTCGGTGATTATTTGGCTATTGGGGCAGGGGCACACGGCAAAGTTACACGACCCGACGGCGTTTATCGTTATCAAAAAACCCGTCTACCCAAAGACTATCTGGCCAAGGTGCCTGCCGAGCATGTGCAATGGAAAAAGATCGCAGCAGATGAATTACCGTTTGAGTTTATGATGAATGCCTTGCGACTCAACCAAGGCGTACCGACAGCCTTATATGCTGAGCGAACTGGTTTGGAGATTGACGCAATTGCACCGACACTGGAGCAACTGCGCCAGAAAAAGTTATTGCAAGCCGATGTACAGCGTATTGCCTGTACCGAACACGGCCATATGTACTTAAATTCCGTACTCGATGCATTTTTATAAATTTGATCTGTTTCAATAAACAAAAAAAAGCCCCTCAACTGAGCTGAGGGGCTTTTTATATGCCAGTCTTAAATTTTTCCGACCAGATCAATGGATGGTGCGAGTGTGCTATCACCTTCTTTCCATTTGGCAGGGCAAACCTCACCCGGATGGTTATACACATAATGTGCGGCTTTTACTTTACGCAGTAACTCTTGCGCGTCACGGCCAATCCCACCAGCCGTAATTTCAACAATTTGAATTTTACCGTCTGGATCAATCACAAACGTACCCCGGTCTGCCATGCCTTCAGCCTCAATCAAAACATCGAAGTTTTTGGCAATGCGCCATGTTGGATCACCAATCATTGGATACTGAATTTTCCCAATTGCATCGGAGCTGTCGTGCCATGCCTTATGGGTAAAGTGGGTATCGGTTGAAACCGAATAAATCTCAACGCCCAATTGTTTAAATGCATCGTAGTGTTCTGCAAGGTCTTCAAGTTCTGTCGGGCAAACAAAAGTAAAATCGGCAGGATAGAAAAACACAACAGACCAATGACCTTTCAAATCTGCTTCGGTCAAATCGACAAACTGACCTTTTGAATATGCAGTGGCTTGAAAAGGTTTGATTTCGGTGTTGATTAAACTCATAACTTGCGCCTCTAAATAAATATATATAATTGCTTGAAGAGAGGATTAGCTTAAAAGATTTTTAATCATCGTAAAAACAGAAAATTTTTATAAAATTGATCGAATATTTAGATTTTTACTTTGAATGGCTTTAAATCTAGATTTTTAAAATGAATCAATAAAAAAAGCCTTAGTCATTATGCTAAGGCTTTTTTAGAATCTGGTGGGTCGTCCGCGACTCGAACGCGGGACCAACGGATTAAAAGTCCGCTGCTCTACCAACTGAGCTAACGACCCT